>DASYEM010000001.1:0-19749 GCA_036499025.1 Parvibaculum sp.
CCAGCCGCGCGGCGCAAGCGGCGCATCGCGCGCCTCGTCGCGGTCGCGCAGGACGTTGGATTTCATCGCGCCCTTGATCTTCGCGCCCGCATCGACCTCGGCGGGGAGCGTCGCGTAATAATGCACGTCGCCGCCGATGCGCGCATCGGGACCGAAGGCGAGATGGACGCCGTAGAAGCTGACATCGCCTTTGACCTCACCGTTGATGAGCGCGTCTTGCGACCGGATGGCGAGACCGCCGCCGATCTTGCCCTCGACGGCGACACGGCGCGCCGCGATCCAGACATCGCGCTTGACCTCCGTGTCGTCGGAAACGGAAACGGTTTCGCCCGTCGCGGTGAGCGAGCCGTCGATCTTGCGGTCGATAGTGAAGTCGCGGCCCGCGAGATAGAGCGTGTCCCCCGCCTGCCATTCGACGGCCCCATCGGCGGGCGCGGCATGAGCGGCGGCGAGGCCGAACATGAGAGCGATCACAGCAAATAACGCAGAAAATCCGTGGCGCATATGGCCTCCTCCATCTCGGCATAAAGCTGGTGCGAGTTGGGGGAGGTGTCAATGGAGCGGAATGGTTTCTATCGCCCCTCTCCCTCTGGGAGAGGGAGGGAATTCGCAATCGGGAATGAGCTTCGCCGTGCGTTCCGCCGTCAGGCCGATGGGGGCCGACGCATCCGCCGTGCCGTGGATCGGCAGCATCGGCGCGGCGATCTCCGTCAGCTCGGCGCGAAAGTCGTTTCGACAACTGCCTTGTTGCAATCGAGGGCGGCCTTGAGCGCCGTGCGATGCATCGTCTTCGCGAAGGTGCGCGGGTCGATTACGTGGGAGGTAGGGGAAAGGACCCTCACCCTCCCACGCCTTCGGCGCGGGTCCCTCCCTCTCCCGGAGGGAGAGGGGATTAAAGGCGCTCTTACTTTCTAGTCCTCTCCCTTTGGGAGAGGGTTGGGTGAGGGCCTTCTTACGCCGTGAATTCCATGATGACCGCGTCGACGGCGAGGCTGTCGCCCGCCTTCGCTTCGATCTTGGCGACGGTGCAGTCTTTCTCGGCGCGGAGGATGTTTTCCATCTTCATCGCTTCGACGACGGCGAGCGTGTCGCCCATCTTCACCTCTTGCCCCACTTCGACGGCGATCGACTTGACGAGGCCGGGCATCGGGCAGAGCAGGAATTTCGACGTGTCGGCGGCGACCTTCTCGGGCATCAGCAGCGCGAGACGATGGGCGAGCGGCGTGCGCACCACGGCGGCGACGCTGGCACCGCGATAGCCGAGCTGATAGCCCTGCTTGGCGCGGTCGAGCTGCACGACGATGGGCTGGCCGTCGACCTTGCCGGTGAAGACCGACTGTCCCGGCGTCCAATCGCTGGTGACGAGGTGTTCGGCGAGCTTGCCGCCCTTCTCGTCGAGGAAGGTGACTTCAACGCCCGCCGCGATGGTTTCCGACGTGACGCGCTGCGACCAGTCGCCGATGGAGACGATCCATTCGGACGGGAGCTTGCGCGGACGGTTGGACAACTGGCCGGTGACGAGGACGGCGCGGTCGGCATGAAGCTTGTTCATGAAGACGGCGACGGCGCCGAGCTTCGCCATGCGCTGTTCGCTGAGTTCGACGCCGTGGAAGCCTTCCGGGAATTCCTCGGCGATGAAACCCGTCGTGATATTGCCCGAACGCCAGCGCGGATGCTCCATGATGGCGGCGAGGAACGGAATGTTGTGGCGGATGCCTTCGATGCGGAAGCTGTCGAGCGCCACCGACATATGCTCGATGGCCGAAGCGCGGTCCGGGCCATGCGTGCAGAGCTTGGCGATCATCGGATCGTAATAAATCGAGATTTCGCCGCCTTCATAGACGCCCGTGTCGTTGCGGATCGTCAGGCCCTTCTCGGTGCCTTCAGCCGGCGGCTGATAGCGCACGAGACGGCCGGTCGAAGGCAGATTGTTGCGATAGGGGTCTTCGGCATAGATGCGGCTTTCGATGGCCCAGCCCTTGATCTTCACGTCGGATTGCTTGATCGAGAGCTTTTCGCCGTAAGCGACGCGGATCATCTGCTCGACAAGGTCGATGCCGGTGATGAGCTCGGTCACCGGATGCTCGACCTGAAGGCGCGTGTTCATTTCAAGGAAGTAGAAATTGCGGTCCTTGTCGACGATGAATTCGACCGTACCCGCGCTTTCGTAATCGACGGCCTTGGCGAGCGCCACGGCCTGCTCGCCCATCGCCTTGCGGGTCGCCTCGTCAAGGAACGGAGACGGCGCTTCTTCGATGACCTTCTGGTTGCGGCGCTGAATGGAGCATTCGCGCTCGACCACGTAAATCGCATTGCCGTGCTTGTCGCCCAGCACCTGAATTTCGATGTGGCGCGGTTGCGTCACGAATTTCTCGATGAAGATGCGGTCGTCGCCGAAGCTCGACTTGGCTTCCGACTTCGAGGAATTAAAGCCGTCGGCAACTTCCGCTTCGGACCACGCGATGCGCATGCCCTTGCCGCCGCCGCCTGCGGACGCCTTGATCATGACCGGATAGCCGATCTCGCCCGCAACGCGGATCGCGTCGGCGGCATCTTTGATCACGCTCAAATCGCCCGGCACGGTATTGACCTTGGCGGCCTTGGCGAATTTCTTCGACTCGATCTTGTCGCCCATCACCTGGACGGCCTTGATGTTCGGGCCGATGAAGGCGATGCCGTTATCGGCCAGCGCCTGCGCGAACTTCGCGTTCTCCGACAAAAAGCCGTAACCCGGATGCACGGCTTCGGCGCCGGTTTCCTTGCAGGCGGCGATGATCTTGTCGATGACGAGATAACTCTCGGACGCCGGCGCATTGCCGATGGCGACGGCTTCGTCCGCCATCTCGACATGCAGCGCGTCCTTGTCGGCGCTCGAATAGACGGCGACCGTCTTGATGCCCATCTTGCGCGCCGTCTTGATGACGCGGCAGGCGATTTCGCCCCGGTTGGCGATCAGCATTTTCTTGAACATCAGGCAGTGCCCCGTGCAACGAAATCGGAAAAGAGCCCCTCCCCCTTGTGGGGAGGGGTTGGGGTGGGGGTTTGCTTAAGAGAAGAGTCTTGCGAAGAGACCCCCCACCCGATCCGCTGCGCGGATCGACCTCCCCACAAGGGGGAGGTGAAGCAAAAGTATGCGTCGATAACGCTCATCACTTGATCAAAGCGGAATGTTGTCGTGCTTCTTCCACGGGTTCTCGACATCCTTGTTGGCAAGGAGAGCGAGCGCCCGCGCGATGCGGGCCCGCGTGGAATGCGGCATGATGACTTCGTCGATATAGCCGCGCTCGGCGGCGACGAAAGGATTGAGGAAGCGGTCTTCATAGGTCTTGGTATGCGCCGCGATCTTGCCCGCATCGCCGATGTCGGCGCGATGAATGATCTCGACCGCGCCCTTGGCGCCCATGACCGCGATTTCGGCGGTGGGCCAGGCGTAGTTGAGATCGCCGCGAATGTGCTTCGACGCCATCACGTCATAAGCGCCGCCATAGGCCTTGCGCGTGATGATGGTGATTTTCGGCACCGTCGCTTCCGTATAGGCAAAGAGCAGCTTCGCGCCGTGTTTGATGAGACCGCCATATTCCTGCGCCGTTCCGGGCAGGAAGCCCGGCACATCCACGAAAGTGACGATCGGAATGTTGAAGCAATCGCAGAAGCGGACGAAGCGCGCGGCCTTACGGCTGGCGTCGCTGTCGAGCACGCCCGCGAGAACCATCGGCTGATTGGCGACGACGCCGACGGTGCGACCTTCGATGCGCGCGAAACCGACGATGATGTTCTTGGCGAAGCTTTCCTGAATCTCGAAGAAGTCGCCCTCGTCCACCGACTTCAGGATCAGCTCCTTCATGTCGTAGGGCATGTTCGGGTTCTCCGGGATCAGCGTGTCCAGCGACTTCTCGATGCGGCGCGGATCGTCGAAATAGGGACGCTCCGGCACGTCGTCCTTGTTGGAGGATGGCAGGAAATCGATGAAGCGGCGGATCTGCGTCATGGTGATGACGTCATTGTCCCACGCACCGTCGGCAACCGAGGATTTCGTCGTGTGGATCGACGCACCGCCGAGCTGTTCGGACGTGACGGTTTCGTTCGTCACCGTCTTCACGACATCGGGGCCGGTCACGAACATGTAGGAGGTGTCGCGGACCATGAAGATGAAATCGGTCATGGCGGGCGAGTAGACGTCGCCGCCGGCGCAGGGCCCCATGATGACGGAAATCTGCGGGATGACGCCCGAGGCCAGAACATTCCGTGTAAAGACTTCGCCATAGCCGCCGAGCGCATCGACGCCTTCCTGAATGCGCGCGCCGCCCGCATCGAAGAGGCCGATGATCGGTGCGCCGTTGCGCATCGCCATGTCCTGAATCTTCGTCATCTTCTTCGCATGCGCCTTGGAGAGCGAGCCGCCGAAGACGGTGAAATCTTTCACGAAGAGATAGACCGGGCGGCCATTGACCGTGCCCCAGCCGGTGACGACGCCGTCGCCGGGGATCTTCTGCTTTTCCATGCCGAAGTCGTGGCAATCATGCTCGACGAACATGTCGAACTCCTCGAAGGAACCCTCGTCCAGCAAAAGCTCGATGCGCTCGCGCGCCGTGAGCTTGCCGCGCGCGTGTTGCGCGTCGATGCGTTTCTGTCCACCGCCGAGCCGGGCGACCTGACGGCGCTCCTCAAGCTGGCGAATAATTTCTTTCGACATTCTGCCCCCAGAAACTCATCAGGCGCCGCGAACGCGGCCGGGATGTGCGATTGTAAAGACTATCGCAAACAGGTGTTCACGGCGCACTGAATAGCACCGAAAATCCTCAATTGCCAATGGCTTAGCGCCCCTGGAAAGGACGGGTTTTGACGTAGCGTCAGGCAAGAAGTTCGAGGAAGCGGGCTGTATCGTCAAGCTCGGCCTGACGCAATTTGAGCCGCGCGGCCTCGTCTTCATCCTCGCCGCTGAGATAGGCCTGCCAGGCCTCGTCGACATGGGCGGCGTCGAAAGCCTGCAAGGCGGTCAGGCGGCGGCGCAGCAGCGCGAGGCCGATGACGGCCGAACCGGTAAGCGTGACCGCATTATGGAGCGCGGCGAGCTCGAAGGCGGAGGCTTCCGAGACGGCCTTGCGGATGGCGGCGAGCGCCGCCTCGTCCTGCGGCACATGAATGAGGCCCGGCGTCACACGAAGCGACGCGCCCAGCACGTCTTCGGCCCAGACGACCAGCGGGGCCCAATGCGCGGCCTGCCGCTGGGCAAGGCCGATGGGACTATCCGCCATATAGCAAACGAGATCGCTGCCCGCGAAAGCGATAATCTCATCGGTCACGGCATCGCGGCGCGGGGCCACGCGATCGATGGCGGTGTTTGCGACCTTGGTGAGCCACATGCTGCGCGGATCGATGCGCTCGCCCTGCCCGTTCCATTCCGCCGCCATCGCTTGCGCAAGCTTGAGCGTCGGCACGGCGAGCGGCGAACGCGCGGGCGTCTTCACACCCTTGCCGTCGAGGAGCACGGTGAAGCCGTCGCCCAGCGGCGCGGCGGTCGCTTCCTTGTAGAAACGCTTCGGCAGGTTGCGGAAGGGATTTCCCGGATGCGAGGGCTGCTCGTCCAGCGCGCGGTTGCGGCCTAACCCCAAATCGAAAATGGAACCGTCGTCACTCATGGTGCTGAACTCTATTTGCCGAACAAACCGCCGAGACCTTTGGTGACGCCGCCAAGCGCGCCGCCGACGCCGTTGACGACGCCTTCGCCCGCGCCCTTCACGCTGCCGACGACGCCGGTATTTTCCGACGCCTTGGCGGCGAGGCTGGCACAGCCGCCTGTGCCGGAACCGGAATTCCCGGTGCTCATCAATGGCAGCAGCGCGCCGACGCCGCCGGTGAGCGCGATGCCGCCTGCCGCCGTGGCAAGACCAATGGCCGCGCCCTCGCGGTCGATACCCGCCGATGGCCCGTTGAGCGGCCCGGAAACCCGGATCGGGAAAGCCAGACTGGCGAGACTGGCATTCTTGGGCTTCGGCTTCAGCACCAGATCAAGTTGTTCCGTACCGAGATTGACCGTGCCCGATCCCGTCGTGATGAGGCTGTCCGTCTCGACGGCCAACGCTTTCGAGGTGCCGACGCCGCCCTGAAAGTCGAAACGGCTGAGCGCGCAGGTGAGCTTTGCCGTATTGCCGCTGTCGCCGCTTGGAATGACGGCCTTGGCGAGATCGTTGGAGACGATGGCGAACATCTTCGAATTCACCGTGCCTTGCCCGACCGCGATATTGGTCTGGCCCGCAGCGCTCGCCGCAATCGCATGAAGCGAGCCGCCGCGACCCGAAAGTCTGGCAGCGATGTCGGCCTTGGCGGCAAGAAGATCGGTGACGTCGAGATCGGCGAAGAGCTTGCCGATATCAAGCGCCGAGGCACGCAGATCGAGGCCGAGGCTGCGCGAGCCGCCATTGCCGGTGATGCCGAGATTGATCGTCGAACCGCGATAGGTGGCGCTGGCGGGCACATTAAGCGCGCCGCCTTGCAGCTTGATCGGCAGTTTGACGTTGGTGAGCGTGACCTTGCCATAGGTGAGCGTGCCGACGCTGAGCGTGAGATCGGCATTGGCGGCATTGAGCTGATCGAGCGGCAGAGGATCGCGGCTGAAGATCGGCCCGCCCTTCTTGTCGCCGCCGCCGGAAGCCAGCGGCGTCAGATCGAACTTGTCGTTGGACAACGCGCCCTTGATCGTCGGCGTACCTGCGAGATTGACGGAGATGTCGCCCTTGACGCTCGTGCCCGCAACGGTGATGGACGCGTTACTGAAGGAAATATCGTCGCCGCTCTGCGCAACGTCGGCATCGAAAGCGATGACGGTGCCGTTGACGTCGCCCGCGACGATCGCGTGGATACCCTTGCTCTGCGGCTCGATGGAGACCTTCTTGAAAGCGGCTTTCGTCACCTTCTGCGTATTGCCGTCGCGATAGGAAATCTTGAGATCGCTTATCGTGACTTCAGGTACCCCGGCCAGCGCCGGGCCTCCGCCCTTTTTCGCAGGCTCATTCGTCGCGGGCGCGGTGGTGCCGAATTCCCAGTTGCCTTTGCCGCCCTTGTCGGTCTCGACATAAATGTCGGCGCCGTTCAGCTCGACGGATTTCAGCGCCACCTTGCCTGACAGCAGCGGGATCACATCGAGTTTGATGGCGAGCTTGTCCGCCGTCATCATGTCGGAACGCGAGCCCCATGTGGCGTTGGAGAAGCGCACCTTCTCGGCGACAAGCGACGGGGTCAGCGAGATGCCGATATGAAGCGGGCCTTCGATCTTCAGTACACGCCCTGTCGCCTTCTGCGCGGCGGCTTCGATCTGCGGCGCGAAACGCCCGAGATCGACAAAGCTCAATGCGACGATGCCGCCGCCGATAAGGATGACCAGGATAAGCAGCAGACGACCAAGGGCTCTCATCGGATTGTCTCTCCCACGGAGATGGGCCAAAGCATGTCGAGCGCGGGCGCAAGCTCATCGAAATGCGTGAGCACGCGGCCTGCGCCAGCCTCTGTCAGTTCACGGACTCCATGATAGCCCCAATCGACGCCGAACGCATGAGCGCCCGCCGCGACCGCCATCAAAATATCATAGCTCGTGTCGCCGATCAGAACCGTGTCACGAGGGCCCGCGCCCGCCTCGCGCATCGCCTGTTCGAGCATGGCGGGATGGGGCTTTGAGGGCGCATCGTCCGCCGTCTGAAGGGTGACGAAGAATTTGGCGAGGTCGTGCGTTTCGAGCATGTGGCGCAACCCGCGCTGCGATTTGCCGGTGGCGATGCCGAGCAATACGCCGTCGCGTGCGGCGGCGGCTTCGATGGCTGCGCGCGTACCGGGGAAAAGCGGCTCGGCCAGTTCGGGCCGCGCACGCAGATGATGAAAGGCGTCCTTATAAGCCTGCGTGATGCGGCGGCGCTTGGCGTCTTCCTCATGCGGGATCAGCGCGAAGAGCGCTTCATCGAGCGAGAGGCCGACGATGGAGAGCACCTGCTGGCGCGGCAATTCAGCGAGGCCATGCGCGGTGAAGGCATGACCCATCGCGGCAACGATCATGTGCTGGCTGTCGACCAGCGTACCGTCGCAATCGAAGACGACGAGGCGGGGGGTGGAGAGAGAGGACAAGTCTCAGTTCCTCCAAATCATGGGTGTCACCCCGGGCTTGTCCCGGGGTCCAGGAACCGCTCGCTCGGAATTTGCCGCCCCTGGATCCCGGCACAAGGCCGGGATGACATCTATCTTTTCATTATCGAACATCACACCTCCAACCCGTCGAACGCACCCTTGGCGTCGCGCTCCTCCAGACCGAGCAATTTCCAGCTTGTCTGCATATGCGGCGGCAGGGGCGCTTCGATGTAGATGCGTTTTCCGCCGCCATCGGGATGGGCGATACTGAGCGAGCGGGCGTGGAGATGAAGCTGCTGGGGAATTTCACCGCCGGGATGGCTGTCGAAATTACCGTATTTGCCGTCGCCGACGATGGGCGAACCGATGGCCGCCGCATGGGCGCGGATTTGATGGGTGCGGCCCGTCATCGGCATGAAGGCGACCCAGGCGAATTTGGTCGAGATGCTGGTGATGACCGAATAATGGGTGATCGCATATTTCGCGTCTTCTTCATCATCCTCGGCTGGCGTGACGCGCTCGGCGCGCGGGCCTTCCTTTTTGACGAGGGCGAGATTGATCGTGCCCTGCATCGGCGATGGCGTGCCGACGACAAGCGCCCAGTAAATCTTGCGCGCGTCCTTCTGCTTGAACTGCTTGGCCAACGCCGCGGCGGCGCGGGCCGAACGCGCCAGAATGATGACGCCGCTGGTGTCGCGGTCGAGACGGTGGACAAGCTTTGGACGCTCGGTCGCGTCGAACATCAACGCATCGAGCATACCGTCGAGATGGCGGCTCGTGCCCGTGCCGCCCTGCACGGCGAGGCCGGAGGGTTTGTTCAGAATGATGACGGACTTGTCTTTGTAGATGACGCAAGCGCGGATCATCTCCGCATCCTTGTCGCTGACGTCGCGCTCGACTTTCGGCGCCGGCTCCATCGCATCGCCAAGCGGCGGCACGCGCACGGCCTGCCCCGCCTCGAGCCGCGTGTTCGCTTTCGCTCGCGCGCCATCGACGCGCACCTGCCCCGTGCGCAAAAGCTTTTCGAGACGGCCATGCGTCAGCGAGGGGAAATGGCGCTTGAACCAGCGGTCGAGACGGATGCCGTCTTCCTCGCCCGTGATTTCATGTTGCGCGACGGCGTTCATGCGTAAACGACCCTTACCAGCCACAAGGCTAAAAACAGCGCCAGAACACCGATACCGACAGAACCGAGCGCATAGGCAAAGGCCATCGCCATTTGCTTGCGTTCGATCATGTTGCCGATGTCGAGGATGAATGACGAAAAAGTGGTGAAGCCGCCGAGAACGCCGGTGACGAGAAAGGAGCGGAATTCCTGACTGGCATTGAGGCGGACGGCAAAAAGCGCGGCCAGAATGCCTATGGCAAAGCTGCCGATGATGTTGACACCGAAAATGCCCCAAGGAAAATTCGAGCCGAACTGGCGCGTCGCTTCTATGTTGAACAGATAGCGCGCGACGGAGCCGATGGCGCCGCCCAGAGCGACCGCGAGGATGCCATTCACTTCGATTTCTCCTCTCTAAGCTTCTGCCAATAGGCGAGGCGCTTGTTGATCTCGCGCTCGAAGCCGCGTTCTTCCGGGTGATAGAATTGTTCGCGTTCCATCTCGTCGGGGAAATAATCCTGACCTGAGAACCCATCGGCCGTGTCGGGGTCGTAGACGTAACCTTTGCCGTAGCCAAGCTCTTTCATCAACCGCGTCGGCGCATTCAGAATATGCGCGGGCGGTGCGACGGAGCCTGTCTCTTTCGCGGAACGCCGCGCCGCGCCGAAGGCGACATAGGCGGCGTTGGATTTCGGCGCGGTGGCGAGATAGATGATCGCCTGCGCCAGTGCCAGATCGCCTTCGGGCGAACCGAGAAAATCCACGACGTCTTTCGCAGCCAACGCCTGATGCACGGCTTGCGGATCGGCAAGGCCGATATCTTCGTTGGCCATGCGCACCATGCGCCGCGCGATATAGAGCGGGTCTTCGCCACCTTCGAGCATGCGCGCCAGCCAGTAGAGCGCCGCATCGCAATCGGAACCGCGCACGGATTTATGCAGCGCGCTGATGAGGTTGTAATGCCCTTCCCGCCCCTTGTCGTAGAGGGGCGCGCGGCGCTGCACCGCGTTGATGAGGCCCGCCGTATCGAGCGGCGTTTCGAGGCCGAGGGCGAAGACTTCTTCCGCGAGGTTGAGCGCATAACGCCCATCGCCATCGGCCATGGCGCGGAGCGTCGCGCGCGCGTCGTCGTCGAGCGGCAGCTTGCGGCCGACATGATCCTCGGCGCGAGACAGAAGCAGCTCGAGCGAGGCGTCGTCGAGACGGTTCAGCACCATCACCTGCGCGCGCGACAGCACCGCGGCGTTCAACTCGAAAGACGGGTTCTCGGTCGTCGCGCCGACAAGCGTGACGGTGCCGTCTTCCATCACGGGCAAGAAGCTGTCCTGCTGGGCGCGGTTGAAGCGGTGGATCTCGTCCACGAAGAGCAGCGTGCCCTTGCCGGTGGAGCGGCGGCCGCGCGCTGTCTCGAAGACCTTCTTCAAATCCGCGACGCCGGAAAAGATCGCCGACATGGGCTCGAAATGGAGGCCGACCTTGTCGGCCAGCAGACGCGCGATGGTCGTCTTGCCGGTGCCGGGTGGTCCCCAGAGGATGATCGAGGAGAGGTGGCCTTGAGCCAGCATCCGGCCAAGCGGGCCTTTGGGGCCGATCAGATGATCCTGCCCTACGACCTCTTCGAGCTGCTTGGGGCGCAGCCGGTCCGCCAGCGGGCGCGGCGCGCCCACCTCCATGCCGGCGGCTTCGAAAAGGTTGCTCATAAAGGAGGATTTAGCACGATTTCGCGGGGTGCGCCTCACTTTGCCTGTCCGTCATTGCGAGCGAAGCGAAGCAATCCAGCGCCGCGAGGACTGGATTGCCACGGGCTTTCAGCCCTCGCAATGACGGCAGCGGGTGAAGCCTATCCCCCCACGCTGGCCGTAAACGTCCGTTCGCCGCGTTTGACGGCGAAATCCCATTGCGGGCGGGTGCCGGTGACGGCGGCTTTCAGCGCCTTGACCGAAGCGATCTTGTCCTTGCCGACGGCGACGATGATGTCGCCGGGCTGGAACTGGATCTGGTCGGCGGTCGAGCCCTCCTCGATCTTCAGAATGACGACGCCGGTGGCGCCGAGACTGTCGAGGGCCAGCTCGTCGGCGATGGCGGGCGAAATGTTGGCGACCGTCGCGCCGGCGAAGGGATTGCGGCCCTTGATGAGCGTCTTGTCGGCCAGCGGCGTTTCGGGCGGGGACTCGAGCGCCATCTGGGTTTCGAGCGTCTGGCCGCCGCGCAGATAGCGCAGCTTCACCTTGCCGCCGAGCGCCTTGGTGGCGAAGCGGTAGCGCACGGCTTCGGGATCGTTGGCGTCGTAGCCATCGACCGAACGTATGACGTCGCCTTCCTTGAGGCCCGCGCGAGCGGCGGGACCGCCCTTATAGAGATTGCTGACCAGCGCCCCGCCCGGCCTGTCGAGGCCGAGCGTGGTGGCGAGTTGCGCATCGACGGCTTGCAGCTGCGCGCCGATCCAGGGCCGCTTGATGTGGCCGCCGTGACGCGCGCTCTCGACGACGAGCTTCACCATGTTGGACGGGATCGCAAAGCCGATGCCGACGCTGCCGCCGGTCTGCGAATAGATGGCGCTGTTGATGCCGATGACCTTGCCGTCGGTGGTGACGAGCGCGCCGCCGGAATTGCCGGGATTGATCGCGGCGTCGGTCTGGATGAAGAACTGATAATCGGAGACGCCGACATGGGTACGCGCCAAAGCCGAGACGATGCCGGTCGTTACCGTCTGGCCGACGCCGAAGGGATTGCCGATGGCGAGCACCAGATCGCCGACTTCGACCGTGTCGGAATCCTTGAAGGTGAGGAACGGAAGCTTTTCGCTCTTGGTATCGATCTTGAGCACGGCGAGGTCGGTGCGCTCGTCGGCCATGACGACCTTGGCCTCAAACTCGCGCCGGTCGGCGAGCGCGACGCGGAACTGCTCGCCGCCCTTGATGACGTGATAGTTGGTGACGATGAGGCCATCCGCATCGACGATGACGCCGGAGCCGAGCGACTGCTGCACACGCTCGCGCGGCACGCCGAAACTGAAGCGGTCGCCGAAGAAACGCTGAAAGAACGGATCATTGAGGAAAGGCGAGCCGGCCTGCGTCTGCACGACGCGCTTTGAATAGACATTGACCACGGCGGGCGCCACGCGCTTCACCACCGAGGAATAGGACAGCGTGACGTCGGACGAACCGCTGGGCAGCACGCGCGCCGTTGTCTCGGCCTGCGCACCCAGGGGAAAAAACGCCAACGCGCCGGTCAGCATCGCGGCACCGGCCGCCATCGCGAGCCAGCCCGCAAAAGGAGATTGAGACATCAGTTCGACCACCATGAAGCACGTCCTCGGATAAGGACGGGCATAGAGCCCCCGGGAGAGGATTTTGTTTGTCGGCAGAGAGCATGACAAGGTCGAAAACCTCATCTTCTCCTAAACTCTTTGTCATCCCGGCTTCATGCCGGGATCCAGGGCGTCATATGCAGAGCTTGCGGCTCCTGGACCCCGGGACAAGCCCGGGGTGACAGCTCTCTTTTGCGTCATCACAAACAAAAAGGGCGGCCCCTCGGGACCGCCCTCTTATCCGTCCGAAGACGAAACTCCTACGCCGACTGCAGGGCGTTCTCTTCGTCACCCTCGACGAAGACCGGGCCGCTGTCCTGGCCCTTGGCGCTCTCGTCGCGATCGACGAATTCGATGACGGCCATCGGCGCGTTGTCGCCAAAGCGGAAGCCCGCCTTCAGCACGCGGATGTAACCGCCCGGACGCTCGGCGTAACGCTTGCCGAGAACGTCGAACAGCTTCGCCGCCCACTTCTTGTCGGGCAGCTGCGCATAGGCCTGACGGCGCGTATGCAGGCTGTCGATCTTGCCGAGCGTCACGAGCTTCTCAACATAGGGGCGAAGCTCTTTCGCCTTTGGCAGCGTCGTCACGATCTGCTCATGTTTGATGAGCGCGATCGCCATGTTGGCGAACATGGCCTTGCGATGGCTTGCCGTCCTGTTGAGCTTGCGGCCGGAATTTCCGTGACGCATGGCTGTCTCCTACTTCTCTTATGCGACGCCCCCTTTCCCCAATCGGGGAGGCAGGCGCGGCGATCAATACTGGTCTTCGTAGCGTTTCGCGAGTTCTTCGATGTTCTCCGGCGGCCAGTTCGGCACTTCCATACCGAGATGGAGACCCATCTGGGCGAGAACTTCCTTGATCTCGTTGAGCGACTTGCGTCCGAAGTTCGGCGTACGGAGCATTTCCGCTTCCGTCTTCTGGATGAGGTCGCCGATATAGACGATGTTGTCGTTCTTGAGGCAATTGGCGGAACGAACCGAAAGCTCCAGCTCGTCGACCTTCTTGAGGAGCGCCGCATTGAACTCGAGTTCCGGGCGGCTCTCTTCGACGTGCTTCTGCTCGGGCTCTTCGAAATTCACGAAGATCTGGAGCTGGTCCTGCAGGATGCGCGCGGCATAGGCAATCGCATCGTCGGGCGTCAGCGCGCCGTTCGTCTCGATCTGCATGGTGAGCTTGTCGTAATCGAGGATCTGACCTTCGCGGGTGTTCTCGACCTTGTAGGAAACGCGCTTCACCGGGCTGTAGAGGCTGTCGACCGGGATCAGGCCGATGGGCGCATCTTCAGGACGGTTGCGGTCGGAGGCGACATAGCCCTTGCCGAGCGCGACGGTGAATTCCATGCGAATGTCCGCGCCCTGATCAAGCGTGCAGAGCACGAGATCGGGGTTCAGAACTTCGATGTCGGAGCCCGTGGTGATGTCGCCGGCGGTGACGGTGCCGGGGCCCTTCTTGGACAGCGTCATGCGCTTCGGGCCGTCGGCATGAAGACGCAGAGCAAGCTGCTTGATGTTCAGAATGATGTCGGTGACGTCTTCGCGGACGCCCGCGATCGACGAGAATTCATGCAGCACGCCGTCGATCTGCACGGCGGTGACGGCGGCGCCCTGAAGCGACGACATCAGCACGCGACGCAGCGCATTGCCGAGCGTCAGGCCAAAGCCGCGCTCAAGCGGCTCGGCCACGACCGTGGCAAAGCGACCGGCGTCATGGCCCGGATTGATTTCGAGCTTGTTCGGCTTAATCAGCTCTTCCCAGTTTTTCTGGATCAATTTCAAAACCTCGTGTCATTGACGGGCGCTTAAGCGTCCGGGCGGGAGACATCCGCCACTTGATCTCTTTAACGTCCGCCCCACCATTCAATCGTGCGAGCAGACGGGATCGGCAAAGCCGACCAAATCAACAAACGAAATCGTTAGACGCGACGACGCTTCGGCGGACGGCAGCCATTGTGCGGGATCGGCGTGACGTCGCGGATCGTCGTCACGGTGAAGCCGACCGACTGCAACGCGCGGAGCGCCGATTCACGGCCCGAACCCGGACCCGTCACTTCAACTTCCAGAGTGCGCATACCGTGTTCCATCGCCTTCTTGCCGGCGTCTTCAGCGGCCATCTGCGCGGCGAAGGGCGTCGACTTGCGGCTGCCCTTGAAGCCCATCAGACCCGAGGACGACCAGGCGATTGCATTGCCCTGCGCGTCCGTGATCGTGATCATGGTGTTGTTGAACGAAGAATTCACGTGGGCGACGCCCGACGAGATGTTCTTGCGTTCCTTGCGCTTTACGCGGGTCTTTTCCTTGGCCATCCGTCTCAAACCTTATGTGTCGCCCGAGCAAGCGCCCCGGCACAAAAATCGGGGTGTCTTACTTCTTCTTGCCGGCGATCGCCTTGGCCGGACCCTTGCGGGTGCGCGCGTTCGTGTGCGTGCGCTGGCCATGGACGGGCAAGCCCTTGCGGTGACGCAGGCCACGGTAGCAACCGAGGTCCATCAGCCGCTTGATGTTCATCGCAACTTCACGCCGCAAGTCGCCTTCGACCATATAATCGCGGTCGATCGATTCACGGATCTGGATGACCTCGCTGTCGGTCAGCTGGTTCACACGGCGTTCGGCCGGGATGCCGACCTTGCCGCAGATTTCCTGCGCCTTGGTGTTACCAATGCCATGGATATAGGTCAGTGCGATCACGACCCGCTTATTGGTCGGGATGTTAACACCAGCGATACGAGCCACTCTTCAATCTCCTGCGCATATGCGGGAATCGCTTAAGGCGGCGCTTACGTCAAATTCCGGCTGAAAAGGCCCGAAAATCCGCGGAAATCCGCCAATTCTCAGCTCACAACCGGTATCTGCTCTGAAAGTGCCGTCGCGAAGGCCGGGATTATAGGTTTTTACCTCGTCCCGTCAATCGCTTAAGCCGATTGCCCTTTCTTCATTCCAAGTCCGAGAACCGCCTCGAGCTGGCGGGTCACGTCATCAATATCCTGCATGCCGTCGACGCCCTTCAGAACGCCCCGCGCCTTGTAATAGGCAACAAGGGGCGCCGTCTGGTCGTGATAAACCTTCAGCCGCTTCGCCAGCGCTTCCGCATTGTCGTCGGCACGCGGGCCGCCAACCGTCTGGGAGGCGCGCGTCTCGATGCGGCCGAGCAAAATCTTGTCGTCGACTTCGAGCTCGACCACGGCATCGAGCTTCGTGCCCTTGCCGGCAAGCATCTTGTCGAGGGCTTCCGCCTGCGCGACGTTGCGCGGGAAACCGTCGAGGATGTAGCCCTTCTTGGCGTCCGGCTGCTCGATGCGATCCGAAATGATGCCGACGACCACATCGTCGGGCACCAGGTCGCCGCGCGCCATCAGCGCTTCGGCCTTCTTGCCGACTTCCGTGCCCGCCTTCACCGCGGCGCGCAGCATGTCGCCGGTCGAAAGCTGGACGAGACCATAGGTCTCCTGCAGCCGCTGAGCCTGCGTACCTTTGCCGGCGCCGGGCGGTCCGAGAAGAATGAGCTTCATCGACGGGCTCCCCGAAGCTTCGATTTCTTGATGAGACCTTCATACTGATGCGCCAGCAGATGGCTCTGAATCTGCGCCACCGTGTCCATCGTCACGGAGACGACGATCAGCAGCGACGTGCCGCCGAAATAGAACGGCACCTTGTATTGCGAGATCAGGAACTCGGGCAGCAAGCAGATGAGCGTCAGGTAGATCGCGCCGAGAACGGTGAGACGCGTCAAGACGTAGTCGATGTAATTCGCCGTGCGCTCGCCCGGACGAATGCCCGGAATGAAGCCGCCGTATTTCTTCAGATTGTCGGCCGTCTCTTTCGGATTGAAGACGATGGCCGTGTAGAAGAAGGCGAAGAAGATAATGCCCGCGGCGTAGAGCGCCATGTAGGCGGGCTGGCCGTGGCCGAGCATCGCCGTGATCGTATTGAGCCATTCGGGGCCCTGACCGGCGGTGAAATTGGCAATCGTGATCGGCAGCAGCAGAAGCGACGAGGCGAAAATCGGCGGGATGACGCCCGACGTATTGAGCTTCAGCGGCAGATGCGAGCTGTCGCCGCCATACATTTTATTGCCCACCTGGCGCTTGGGATACTGCACGATCAGGCGGCGCTGGGCGCGCTCGATGAAGACGATCGCCATGATGACGGCGATGACCATGACCATGAGGAAGAGAATGACGCCGGTCGAGATCGCGCCCTGGCGGCCGAGTTCGAGGGTGCCGGCGATGGCGTGCGGAAGCTGCGCGACGATACCCGCCATGATGATGAGCGAGATGCCGTTGCCGACGCCGCGCGAGGTGATCTGCTCGCCAAGCCACATCAGGAACATGGTGCCGCCAACCAGCGTGATGACGGTGGTGGCGCGGAAGAACATGCCCGGATCGATGACGACGTGCTGCGCACCTTCAAGACCGACGGCGATGCCGTAACCCTGAAGCGCGGCAAGGAGCAGCGTTCCGTAACGCGTGTATTGATTGATGACCTTGCGGCCCTGCTCGCCTTCCTTCTTCAGCGCCTCGAGGTGCTTGGACACCGAAGTCATCAGCTGAATGATAATGGAGGCGGAAATATATGGCATGATGGCGAGCGCGAAGATCGCCATGCGCCCGACGGCGCCGCCCGCGAACATGTCGAAGACGCCGAGAATGCCGGACTGCTGCTGCTTGAACACCTGGGCCAACGCCGCAGGGTCGATGCCCGGCAGCGGAATATAGGTGCCGAGACGATAAACGATGAGCGCGCCCAGCGTGAACCAGATGCGCTTCTTCAGCTCATCCGCCTTCGCGAAAGCTGCGAAGTTCAGGTTAGCTGCGAGCTGTTCAGCCGCCGATGCCATTCAAACTTACCCCGTGCGCCGCATGAAACCCGCGGACCAACTGGCCCGCGGTTTCGACTGATTACTTCGCTTCCGGCTTCTTCTTCTTTTCGACGGGCGGCTTGGGGACGATCACCGTCACCGAGCCACCGGCCTTCTCGACTGCCGCCTTCGCGGCTTCCGAGACACCGGCAACGACGAAATCGACCTTCGCCTTCAGCTCGCCGGTCGCCATCAGACGGATACCGTCCTTCTTGCGACGCAGGACGCCGGCGGCAACGAGCGCCGCCACATCGACCTTCGCCTTCGCATCGAGCTTGCCGGCATCGATCGCGGTCTGAACCTTGCCGAGATTGACGACGTTGAAGTCGAGACGGAAGATGTTCTTGAAGCCGCGCTTGGGCAAACGCATATGAATCGGCATCTGGCCGCCTTCATAGCCTTTGATCGCGACGCCCGAGCGCGAGGTCTGACCCTTCACGCCGCGTCCGCCGGTCTTGCCCTTCGTCGAGCCGATACCGCGACCCACGCGGATGCGCGGACGGCGGGCGCCTTCATTGTCGATAATGTCGTTCAGCTTCATCGGAATGCCTCGTGAGCCTTGCGCTCAATAACTGATTAAGCCTCGTCCACAACGCGGACGAGATGGGCTACTTTTTTGATCATGCCACGAACCGCAGGCGTATCTTCCAGCGTCTTCGTGCGGCGCATCTTGTTGAGGCCGAGACCGACAAGCGTCTCGCGCTGGTCGGGCTGCCGCCGAAGCGGGCTGCCGGTCTGCTGAACGGTCACAGTCGTCTTGCCGCCGGTCTTCTTCGCTGACATTTCCCGGTTCCTCTACTTGTCTCTTATTCCAGGCCGGCTTCGGCGCCATCGGCACGGCGGCCGACGATGTCGGAAACCTTCTTGCCGCGACGCGCTGCAACCATGCGCGGGCTCTGTTCATGCTTCAGTGCGTCGAACGTCGCGCGCACCATGTTGTAGGGGTTCGACGAGCCGAGCGACTTCGCAACGACGTCCTGAACGCCAAGCGTCTCGAAGACGGCGCGCATCGGGCCGCCGGCGATGATGCCGGTGCCGGGAGGGGCCGCACGGAGAACGACGCGGCCTGCGCCGTGACGTCCGTCGATGTCGTGATGCAGCGTCCGGCCTTCGCGAAGCGGAACGCGGATCATCGCGCGCTTGGCGGACTCGGTCGCCTTGCGGATCGCTTCCGGCACTTCGCGCGCCTTGCCGTGACCGAAGCCAACGCGGCCCTTCTGGTCGCCGACAACGACGAGTGCTGCAAAACCGAAGCGGCGGCCACCCTTGACGACCTTGGCGACGCGATTGATGTGAACGAGCTTGTCCACAAACTCGCTATCGCGCTCTTCCCGGTCTCGTGATCTTTCGCGTGCCACTAGATAAATCCTCTTAAATAGAACGAGCCGTTAGAAGTTCAGGCCGCCTTCGCGGGCGCCTTCGGCAAGCGCCTTGACGCGCCCATGATAAATGTAGCCGCCGCGATCGAAGACAACGTCCGTGACGCCCTTCTCTGCCGCGCGCTGCGCAACCAGCTTGCCGACTTCCGTCGCCCCGCCGATATTGCCGCCCTTCGCGCCGAAGCCGTCTTCCACGGAGGAAGCGGCCGCGACCGTCACGCCCTGCACATCGTCGATGATCTGCGCATAGATGTGCTTCGACGAACGATGCACCGACAGACGGGGACGCGCATTCGCTGCTTTCGCAAGCTTGGTGCGGTTTCGCTGCGTCCGGCGCTGAAGATGATTCTTGAACTTGCTCATAGCCATCCGCTCACTTCTTCTTGCCTTCCTTACGGAAGATGAATTCGCCGGCGTATTTCACGCCCTTGCCCTTATAGGGCTCCGGCTCGCGATAGTGGCGAATTTCCGCCGCTACCTGGCCAACCTTCTGCTTGTCCATGCCCGTGATCGAGATTTCGGTGGGCTTGCCCACTTTGATTTCGATGCCGGCGGGGATCGCGTAGAGCACTTCATGGCTGAAGCCGAGGTTCAGCTGAAGGTTCTTGCCCTGCATCGCCGCACGATAGCCGACGCCGGTGATTTCGAGGTTCTGCGTGAAACCCGTCGTCACACCCGTGATGAGGTTCGACACCAGCGTGCGGGACAGACCCCACATCGCGCGGGCGCGCTGCGTATCCTCGCGCGGCGCCACGGTGACGCCGTCCGGTCCTTGCGAAACCGTCACGTCCTCGACGAGCGTGAGCTTCAGCTCGCCCTTCGGACCCTTCACAGCCACATCCTGACCATTGATGGTCACGGTGACCCCTTTGGCGATCTCGATGGGCTTCTTACCAATTCGCGACATGGCAGTCTCTTTCCGTCGTCTCTATCTCAGTGATCGATGCACGGCGTCTTAGAAGACGCGGCACAGAACCTCGCCACCA
>DASYEM010000002.1:0-11161 GCA_036499025.1 Parvibaculum sp.
ATGGACGCGCACATTGGGCAGCGCGCGCTCGTCGATTTCGGAAATCAGTTTCGCGACGCCGTTGATGAAGGGCTCGCAGCCGAGAATGCCGATACGCGGATTTTCTTCGGCCTGCCAGACCAGATGCTCGCCGCCACCGAAGCCGATTTCGAGCCAGACGTCATCGACCGCCTGCCCAAAAAGTTTGCGCGGATCGATGACCTCCTTTTCAAGCGAAATGGAGACCTTGGGAAACAAGGTCTCCATCAAATTCGCCTGTCGCGGCTTCAGCGTCTTGCCCTTGGTCCGTCCATAGACGTGCCGGTGGGAGGACGCTTCCTCCGCTATCTGCTCAGCGGATTTCCGCTTTGAGTTTGTCGGCAAGGTCCGTCTTCTCCCAGGAGAAGCCGCCGTCTGCGTCGGGCGTCCGGCCGAAGTGACCGTAGGACGAGGTACGCGCATAGATCGGGCGGTTGAGTTTCAGATGTTCGCGGATGCCGCGCGGCGAAAGATCGATGGCGCGCGGGATCGCGGCTTCGATGGCGGCCTCGTCGACCTTGCCCGTGCCGTGCAGATCGACATAGATCGAGAGCGGCTTGGAGACGCCGATGGCGTAGGCAAGCTGGATCGTCGCGCGGTCGGCAAGGCCTGCGGCAACGATGTTTTTTGCCACATAGCGCGCGGCGTAAGCCGCCGAACGGTCGACCTTCGTCGGGTCCTTGCCGGAGAAAGCGCCGCCGCCGTGGGGCGCCGCGCCGCCGTAAGTGTCGACGATGATCTTGCGGCCCGTAAGGCCGCTGTCGCCGTCCGGTCCGCCGATGACGAAGTTGCCGGTCGGGTTCACATAGAATTCTTCTTCCGACGGGAACCAGCCCTCGGGCAGAACTTCCACGACATAGGCGCGCACAAGCTCGCGCAAATCCTTCTGCGACACGTCCGCCTTGTGCTGCGTCGAGACGACGACCGAGCTCACGCCCACGGGCTTGCCGTTTTCGTAGCGCAGCGTGACCTGGCTTTTCGCGTCCGGCTCGAATTCCGGGCGTTTGCCGGAGTGGCGATCGATCGCCATGCGCTGGAGAATGCGATGCGCATAGACGAGCGGCGCCGGCATCAACACATCGGTCTCGGTGCAGGCATAACCAAACATGATGCCCTGGTCGCCCGCGCCTTCATCCTTGTTGCCGGCCGCATCGACGCCCTGCGCGATGTCGGCGGACTGCGCGTGGAGAAGCACTTCGACGTCGGCGGTCTTCCAATGGAAGCCTTCCTGCTCATAGCCGATGGCCTTCACGGCCTGGCGCGCCGTCTCTTCGATCTTGTCCTTGGTGATCGAAGCAGGCCCGCGCACTTCACCGGCGAGCACAACCTTGTTGGTCGTCGTCAGCGTTTCGCAGGCGACGCGCGCATAAGGGTCGGCCGCCAGATAGAGGTCGAGCACGGCATCCGAAATGCGGTCGCACACCTTGTCGGGATGGCCTTCGGAAACGGATTCGCTCGTGAACAGGTAATTAGACCGCGCCAATGTCGTGCCCCTATGTGAGGAAATGGCCAATGCCGGAAATGAAACGTGACGGCACCGCTGAGGCGCCTGTTTTTGCAAGGAAAGTCAGGCGGGTCAACTGCGCCGAAGGTCCCGTTTGTGAACCTTTAGGGATCAAACAAGGTCAGGCCGCGTCCTCGTCGTCCTCGCCGCCATCCACATCGATTTCTTCTTCCGAAGACCCCATGTCGCCAAGGGCCTTTACGAGTTCCAGCACCTTTTTGCGCACCTTGGGGTCGCGAATCGAGAAAAAGGCGCTGTTAAGCTGAATGCCTTCCGAGGTCGAGAGCATGTCGATCTCGAAGTGGCTGGCGTCCGACTCCGCGAAGCCCTCCGTTTGCCCCTCCGTGGCGACGCCGTCATAGAAGAATTCGATGGGCACGCCGAGCACGCGAGCGATCTGGTAAAGGCGGCTCGCTCCGATGCGATTGGCGCCTTTTTCGTATTTCTGGACCTGTTGAAAGGTCAGCCCAAGGCTGTCGCCAAGCTTTTCCTGGCTCATGCCAACAAGCATGCGCCGCATCCGCACGCGACCACCGACGTGAATGTCGATCGGATTGGGAGATTTCCTTGGCAAGCCGGACCTCGTTTATGCCGCAAACCAGCGGCCCTAGCCCTCACAACTCAAGCGGTCCGATGTCTGGACCCGTTTCCTTATGCAACCGCAGCCCTCCCGGGACAAGCAGAATACAACCCGGAGGAGGCGTCCGCCGCAAGCGGAGTTTCATTCAGGGGGGAGCGACATCGCTCAAACTTTCTCTCTTACCGGCGCCGGAATCCGAATGCGGCGGCTCCTGCCGCCAGCAGCATGGCGAGGAAAATCCAGTCGCCGAAGCGCGCGTAAGGCGTCGCGGCCAGCGGCGGCGGCAGCGCCGCGTCGATGACGCCGCCGGTGTTCAGCGCCTTTTCGGCGATGACGCGGCCATAGGCGTCGATGACGGCGGAAATGCCGGTATTGGCCGCGCGCGCGATGGGCAAGCCCTGCTCGACGGCGCGGAGCCGCGCCTGGCTCAAATGCTGATAGGGGCCGCTCGACGGTCCGAACCAGGCGTCGTTCGTCACATTGACGATCCAGTCCGGCCGCTCGGTCGGCGAAACGATCTGTCCGGGAAAAATGATTTCATAGCAGATGAGCGGGCTTACCGGCGGGACGCCCGGAAGGGTCAGGGTCACGGGACCCGGTCCGGTGTCGAAACTTCCCTGCAGCTTCGTTAGCTGATGAAGGCCGATGCGCGAGAGCCAGCGATGAAAGGGCAGATATTCGCCGAAGGGCACCAGATGAAACTTGTCATAAGTGGCGATGATGCGGCCGTCCGAATTGACCGCATAAAGACTATTGTAGAAAAACTGCAACCGATCCGGCGGGCTGTCCGGCCCCGGTTCGCCGCGCACGCTGCCGGTCACTAGCAAGGCGCCCTGAGGCAGAATGCGCGAAATCGCCGAGAGGACGTAAGGTTCGCGGGCGAGGAAAATCGCCAGCGCCGATTCCGGCCAGACGACGATCGACTTCGGCCCGAGGCCTTTGGGCGCGGCCGGTGTCGGCTCTGCGCTCAGGCGCAGGAATTCACCGAGGATCGCAAGGCGGCTTTCCGGTTTCCATTTTTCGGTCTGGGCGATATTGGGTTGCACGAGGCGCAGCATGATCGTTTCCGGTCCGATGGCGGGCGGAGGCACGGCAAGACCCAGACGCGCCGCGCCGCCGACCCATAAAAAGCCAAGCGCCAGCAATGCGCTCAAAGGCACGAGCCAGCTTTGCGGATGCGTGGGAGAAAGCGCGCGATGCGCGTCGTTGCGCGGATCAAAAGAGGCGGGCGCGGCGACGATCAGGATCGCGATCAGCGACAATCCGTAAACGCCGGTCAACGCCGCCCATTGCATCAGCCCGTTCGAGCTGGTGAAGCTTTCGCCGATCAGGTTCCAGGGAAAGCCCGTGAATATATGGCCGCGCAGCCATTCAAAGATCGTCCATGAGATCGCCAGCGTGACGATGCGCGCATAGCCCTGCCACCAGAAAAGGCGCGCCAGCATCGTCGCCGCCATGACGAAAAGCGCAAGGCCGGCGGGCAGCGCGACGACGGCGAAGGGCATGAAGATCGCGAACTTGTCGGCCTCGACCATGAAGGCAAAGCCGATCCAGTAGAGGCCAAGCAAAAAATAGCCAAAGCCGAACCACCAGCCGACGGCGGCAGCGGCGCGCAGCAACTTGCGCGGCGGCAGCGGCTCTTCGGCATTGTCGAGGCCGTCGAGCAGCCAGACGAGAATGGGAAAAGTCAGAAAGAGGATGGGCAGGAAATGAATGGGCGGCAGCGACAAAACGCTCAAGGCGCCGGCGAGAAAGGCGCAAGTCCAGCGCCGCCAGCCGATGAGATGGCCGAGATCATGCGCGAGCCGGCGATGTGCGTGGAGAAGGGCGGCAGCGCCGCGATCAAGGATCATATTTTCAGCTTGCCGCCCGGTCTGCTTCGGCGGGCGCATTGTCTGCCGCCTTCAGATGCGCGGCATTGTGGATGCGCAGCTTCTTGATGCGGCGCGGGTCAGCGTCGCGGACTTCGAACTCAAGGCCGAGCGGATGCTTGATGAGTTCGCCGCGCACCGGGACGCGGCCGACCAGCGAGAAGACGAGACCGCCCAGCGTCTCGACATCGTCCTCGCTCTCTTCATCGACGAGCTTCACGTCCAGCATTTCTTCAAGTTCTTCGATGGAGGCGCGCGCGTCGGCGTCGATCGTGCCGTCTTCGCGGGTCGCCAGCGCCGGGCCTTCATCTGTGTCGTGTTCGTCCTCAATCTCACCGACGATTTCCTCGACGAGATCCTCAATCGAAACGAGCCCGTCGGTCCCGCCATATTCGTCAATTACCAATGCCAGATGAATGCGCGTCGCCTGCATCTTCACCAGCAGATCGAGAGCGGGCATCGACGGCGGCACGAACAGCACCTCGCGCCGGATCGCCTTCAGCGAAAAAGGCTTTGCCGGTTTCGGATTATCGCCATTGGGCGGCGTCAGATATTCAACCACGTCCTTGATATGAAACATGCCAACCGGGTCATCGAGCGTCTCGCGATAGATTGGCATGCGTGAATGGTTCGAGCTCGCATAGAGCCGCAACAGCTCGGTCAGGCTGTCGCTCTCTTCGACCGCGATGACGTCGGCGCGGGGCACCATCACATCATCGACGCGCAATTCGCCGAAGCTCAGAATATTGGCGAGCATGTGCCGCTCTTCCGGCGTCAGCGCACGGCCTTCGCCATCGCGGCCCTCAAGCGCTTCCTCGAGGCTTTCGCGCAAAGTCGGATCGCTCGCCGAAGAGACGCCGACAAGGCCTCGCCACATCGCTTGCAGGCGTTGCGAAAGATTGCGGGGGCGCGGCTCGTCCGCCAGGGAGGATGGTTCGCTCGTGTCAGACATTGTCGCCGTGTTTATTCAGATAAGGATCGGAAATATCGAGGTCCTGGAGAATGTCGCGCTCCATCGCCTCCATCTCATCGGCCTCGGCATCTTCTTCGTGATCCTGTCCGAGAAGATGCAAGACGCCGTGCACGACGAGATGCGAGAGGTGATCGGCGAAGCTCTTGCCCTGCTCCACCGCTTCTTGCGCGATGGTCTCGCGGGCAAGCACCACGTCGCCCAGCAATCGCGGCCCCATGCCGACCAGCGGCTCGGGGCCGACCGCGACCGGGATCGCGCCTGTCGGGAAGGACAGAACATTGGTCGGCTTGTCCTTGCCGCGATAAGTCTTGTTCAAGCTGCGAACGAAAGCATCGTCGGCCAGCACGACGCAGAGTTCGGCCTCTTCGGCTGGACCGGCGACGACATAGGCATGCTCGGCGGCGCGGCGGACAATGTCCTCCGTGCCGCTCGCCCAGTCGCCCGCCTCACGCATCACGTCGATGTCGAGACCGGCGACCGGACTTGCTCCGTCCGGGGCCTTTCGCGCTCGCGCCGCCTGACCGCCGCTCATGGTTTCAATTCCTGTGTCACTCTCCGGGGCGCGGATCGAGAAGACCCCGGTCGCGCGCATTATAGGCCTTAACGACGCGCGTCACGAGCGGATGACGCACCACATCGGCGTCGGTAAAGCGAACCGTGGCCATTCCCGGCACGTTTTCCAGAACTTCAAGCGCGTCGCGAAGACCCGATTTCGCGCCGAGCGGCAAATCGACCTGGCTCGGATCGCCGGTGATCGCCATGCGGCTGTTCTCGCCCAAGCGGGTCAGGAACATCTTCATCTGCACCGGCGTCGTGTTCTGCGCCTCATCGAGAATGACGAAGGAGTTGGCGAGCGTGCGGCCGCGCATGAAGGCCAGCGGCGCAATTTCGATCACACCGCTTTCGATCTCGCGCACCACTTGTTCGCCGGGCAGCGTGTCGTAAAGCGCATCATAAAGCGGGCGCAGATAGGGATCGATCTTCTCCTTCAGGTCGCCCGGCAGGAAACCCAGCCGCTCGCCCGCCTCGACGGCGGGGCGCGACAGGATGATGCGATCGACGCGTTTTTGCAGAAGCATCTGCACCGCGACGGCAACCGCGAGATAGGTCTTGCCGGTACCCGCCGGGCCAACCCCGAAAACCAGTTCGTTGTTCATCAGCGCGTCCATATAGACTGCCTGCGTCGGCGAGCGCGGGCCGATGACGCGCTTGGTCGTGCGGACCTGACGCCCGCCCGCGCCCGTGTCGCCCTCGCCAACCGGAGCCTTGGACATGCGGATCGCTCCGTCCACTTCGCCTGCCGTCACATCGAGACCTGATTTCAAACGCTGATAAAGATCGCGGAAGACGCGATCGGCCTGGGCGCGAGCTTTGGGTTTGCCGGTGATGACGAGTTTGTTGCCACGCGAACTCGCCAGCACGCCGAGGCCTTCCTCGATGCGGACGAGATTTCGGTCATGCTCGCCGAAAAGCTCCGTCAAAAGTCTGTTGTCGTCGAAGGCAATGACGAGACTGTCGCCATCGCTCTTGTTACCCGTTCCGCCACTCGATGCGTTCATCTGGTTCGATGCGCCCAACTGCAACCTGTCCTTTCAGACGTTGACGTGACTTAACTCTAGGCGAACACCGCCTCGCGCGCGGCGAGACGGCCACGAAGACTCATTGCAAATCCTTCTTCGATGTCGATTTCGGCGATCTGGCCGAAAAGCTCCGCAGGCGCATTATCGAGATGCACCGACTGGAGATAGGGGCTGCGGCCCACAAGCTGGGTCGCGCTGCGGCCACGCCGGTCGAAGAGAACAGGCAACCGGCGTCCGGCGCAGGATTTGTTGAAGGCGAGCTGCTGTTCGGCGACCAGCATTTGCAGACGCTGCAAGCGCTCGACCTTCACCTCTTCGGCAATCTGGCCGTCGCGCGTCGCGGCAGGCGTGCCGGGGCGCGGGCTGTATTTGAAAGAATAGGCTTGCACGAAACCCACCTCTCGGATCAATGCGAGCGTTGCTTCGAAATCCTCTTCCGTCTCGCCGGGAAAGCCGACGATGAAATCGGACGAGAGCGCGATGTCAGGCCGCGCCGCGCGAATGCGTTCGATGAGACGAACATAATGTTCCGCCGTATGCTGACGGTTCATCGCATCGAGCACGGCGTCGGAACCCGACTGCACCGGCAGATGCAGGTAGGGCATCAGCTTTTCAACTTCGCCATGCGCCGCGATCAGTTCGTCATCCATGTCGCGGGGATGGCTCGTCGTATAGCGCAGGCGCTCGACGCCATCGATCTTTGCAAGTTCGCGCATCAGCCGTCCGA
The DNA here is from genome assembly GCA_036499025.1 of Parvibaculum sp. GTDB lineage: Bacteria > Pseudomonadota > Alphaproteobacteria > Parvibaculales > Parvibaculaceae > Parvibaculum. The sequence goes on from DASYEM010000002.1 coordinate 7,254, forward strand.
GCGAGGCCGTGCCGCCCTCCGCATCCTCGCCGTGATAGGCATTGACGTTCTGACCCAGCAGCGTGATTTCGCGCACGCCCGCATCGGCAAGCGATCGGGCCTCCTCGACGATGCGCGCAACGGGGCGGGAATATTCCGAACCGCGCGTGTAGGGCACCACGCAGAATGTGCAGAACTTGTCGCAACCTTCCTGAATGGTCAGGAAGGCCGTCGGCCCGCGCGCCAGCGTCTTGCGCTTTTCAGGCGCGGGCAGGCTTGCGAACTTATCCTCCACGGGGAAATCCGTATCGACGACGGCGCGACCGGGATTATCCCCGCGCGCCTTTATCCCCGCCACGAGTTCGGGCAGGCGGTGATAATTCTGCGGACCGATAATCAGATCCACCGCAGGGGCGCGGCGGCGCATTTCCTCGCCTTCCGCCTGGGCGACGCAGCCGGCGACGACGACAACCGGCGAGGCAACTCGTGCAGGCGTCTGGTTCGGCAACGGAGGCAACGGGCCGACAACTTTGGCAGCGTCGGCAACACGGGCAAGCTTCCAGTCGCGCAAGCGGCCAAGCTCGGAATAAACCTTCTCCGCCGCCCGCTCACGGATGTGGCAGGTGTTCAGAACGACGATGTCGGCATCTTCCTGCGTCGCCGCTTCGGCATAGCCTTCAGGCGCCATGACATCGACCATGCGGGCCGAGTCATAGACATTCATCTGGCAGCCATAGGTTTTGACGAAGATTTTTTTCTGGGGCGCAGCAGCAACCCGATCCGCCGTATTCATCGGATCGCCGGGCTTGGCTTCGGCTTGCGCGCTCACAGGCCGGGATGACGCGGTCTTCTCATACAAGGTTCGGGTTCGTCTCCTTCGCGGGACTCAAAACAAGTCGTCTCATCATCCTAGCATGAGGGCGGCGCCGGCCTGCACCCTCAATATCACTCGTTAACCAGCCTTGCGGGCCGCGATAGGTTCCGCGACGCCGCCAACCGCTTCGCTGGGCTCGACCAATGGCGAGCGGCCAAGCAAAGCGCGGGCGACGCCTTCGCGGCATCGGTCTTCGCAATAGGCGGCCAGCGCCTTGCGATTGCCGATTTCGCGGATGGTGACGGGCTTGTGATATTCCACGATGACCTCGATGGGGCCGAGCGAGAAGGCTTTCCAGAGATGTGGAAAAAGCTCCATGTCGCCATACCAGGCGAAAAAGGGGCGAAACTGGCGGCCCATCGGAATGCCGCAAAGACCGACATAGGCGACCGACATGGGCTGAACGACGAGATCTTCCTCGCGGTCGGCCTCGCTGCTGACGATGGTGAGCTGGGCAACGCTCATCAATGCGCTCTTGAAGGGCAGCACATGGTTGCCGTCGCTCGACGTGCCTTCGGGAAACAGGATCAGCCGGTCCCCGCCCGAAATGCGGCCATGAATTTCATTGCGCGATTCCGCGGTGCGCGTGCGCCGCTCGCGTTCGACGAAAACCGTCTGCTGCAATTTCGCCAGCGTGCCGAAGAACGGCCAGCCCGCGACTTCGCTTTTGGCGACGAAGGATGACGGTTGCAGCGAGGCCATGACCGGAATGTCGAGCCAGGAAGTGTGATTGGCGGCTATGAGGCAAGCGCCGCCGTCATAAGGCACGCCACGGATCGTCACGTGAATGCCGAGCAGCTTGCAGAGGAAACGGTGGTAGCGGTTCGGGAGCGTCTTTGCCAAAGGCAGACAAAACCTTAGCGCGAAAGCCTGCACCGGCATCAGCAACAGAGCCGACAGAATAAATCCGGCGAGGAGCGCGCCTGCACGCAATCGTCCCATGAGCATCTCCTCTTCTCTCTCCAGCGCTTGCCGGAGATCAGCCCTTCTTGCGCGGGTCGCCGGGTCTTTTGTCTCTGTCGAGCGGCACGCCGTAAAGTTCGAGACGGTGATCGACGAGATCGAAACCGAGTTCGCGGGCGATGATCTTTTGCAGCCGTTCAATTTCGTCGTTGTGAAATTCGATGACCTTGCCGCTTTCCAGATCGATCAGGTGATCGTGATGTTCTTCCGGCACCTGCTCGTAACGCGAGCGGCCGTCGCGGAAGTCGTGGCGCTCGAGAATGCCGGCCTCTTCAAAGAGGCGAACGGTGCGATAGACGGTGGCGATCGAAATCTTCGAGTCGACTTCGGAGGCGCGGTGATAGACCTCTTCGACATCGGGATGGTCATGCGCCAGCGACAGCACGCGCGCGATGACGCGGCGCTGTTCGGTCATGCGCATGTTTTTTTCGATGCACAGATTTTCGATGCGCGCCTCGTCGCCGGTTGAGGCGTGCGCGTCGTGTGTCGCAGAACTGTTTTTCGTCATCGCTGTCATATTAGCTCTGTTGGGGGCTTCGTGCCACGGTTGCGCTACCCGGGTTCGGGCCCCTTTTACCACACTAAGCACCTGAATTATAACCGTTTTAAGACTCAGGTCTTTGTCAGGCCGAGACGCATGGTACGCGCCGCGATCCGCGCGGTTCCCCGGGCATAATAATCCGGCCGCATCCCGACCGTGACAAAGCCGAGGCGCTCGTAAAGCGCCAATGCCGCCACGTTGTCGTCGGCGACCTCGAGGAAGAGCGCCGCAGCGCCCGAGGCCAGCGCGAAGGCGGCGGCGGCTTCCATCAGCTTTCGCCCAAGGCCTTGACCACGATGGGAAATATCGACCGCGACGGTCAATATCTCGGCCTCGTCGGCGGCGATACGGGCGATGACGAAGCCCAGAAGCGGCGGTTGGCGGATGTTGTCGTTGTTGTCGGAAATGTTGTCGTCGTTGCCGAACCAGACGCCGCACCCGGTTGCCTGCAACATGAAGGCGCCGGGCATCGCCAGAATGCCGGCAAGGGCCGCTTGTCCCCAGGGTTCGTCGAAAGCGGCGGCATGCAAAGCGGCCACAGGAGCGAGCGAATGCGCGTCGCCCACAGAAATCCTTACCCCCGGATTTTCGCTTCTGCTCATCGGGTGCTCATCAGGTGAAAACCGGATCGAGCCCGCCGGGAAGTTTCGCATCGGGGGCGCGCAGATAAAGCGGCGCGGGGGCGATGCGGAAATGGTCCGCCCCGTGAGCCTTGAGACGGGCCGAGGCGAGGCGGGCAACGAAGAGCGCGTCGGGCTGCGGCGCGGCGGCGGAGAGGCGGCAAGAAATGTTGCGGCCCGCCAGAAGCTCCGCGATGAGGGCCGCGCCCGTGCCGACCGCGACGATGCGGGCGCCCGGCATGTGATCGCAGGCCTTGTCGAGGGCGACGATCATCGGCTCGTTGAGCGGCAGATGCGCGGCGTCGAAGGCTTGCAGATAGGCTTCGGCGCGGCGGGCGTCGAAGGCGGCGACAATGGTTTCGTCCGCCTCCGCCGTCACGGGCGCGGCGACGGCTTCAAGCGTCGTCACGCCGACAAGCGGCAAGGCGCGGGCGAGCGCGAAACCGCGCGCGGCGGCGAGCCCGGCGCGCAGGCCCGTGAAAGTGCCGGGCCCGATGGTGACGGCGAGCGCGGTGAGATCGGCGGGCGAGAGCGAGGCCTCTTCGAGCACGGCCTCGATCATCGGCATCAGTTCTTCGGCATGGCCGCGTGTGCGCACCTCGAAACGGTGCGCAAGGACACGCTCCCCGTCCAGAATGGCGGCGGAGAGAGCGCCTTGCGCCGTATCGAATGCGAGAAGAGGCAGAATATGCTCCGTTGTCGGATGAATTCTATCGGTCAGATGATTTGGGCAACGTCGTCGAATTCGAAACGCGGGCTGCGCTCGAAGAGACCCGCCGGATCGCCGTGACCGATATTGCAGAGGAAGTTCGCCTTGATCTTGCCGCCGGGAAAGAACGCCTCTTCGACCTTGGCCGCGTCGAAGCCCGACATCGGCCCGCAATCGAGACCGAGCGCGCGCGCCGCGATCATGAAGTAGGCGCCCTGCAAG
>DASYEM010000003.1:0-24056 GCA_036499025.1 Parvibaculum sp.
GGTGACGACGAGGCTGTGCTCGTATTGAACGGTCGGCGCGGGACGATCCGCGATGAGCGTCCAGCCGTCATCGGTGTCTTGCGCATGGCTCGCGCCGCAGGACAGAAACGGCTCGATGGTGAAGACCATGCCTTCATGGAGACGCCGCCGCTCGGAACGATCCGTCCATGTCGGGATGGTCTCGGGGTCTTCATGCAGCGCGCGGCCGACGCCGTGGCTCGCGAGATTGCGGATGAGCGTATAGCCGCCCTTGTCGGCGAACTTCTCGATGCGCTCGCCGATCTCGGCCAGACGCGCGCCGGGCTTCACCGCGCCGATGCCTTCCCACATGGCGCGCTTGCCGTCGCGGCAAAGCTTCGTGACGCGCGACGTCACCGGCGGCACGGCGAAACTCGCACCCGTGTCGCCGAAGAAACCGTCAAGCTCGGCGGAGACGTCGATATTGACAAGATCGCCTGCCGCGATGCGCTTGTCGCCGGGAATGCCGTGGGCGATTTCGCGATTGACGCTGATGCAGGTCGCACCCGGAAAATCGTAAGCGAGCTCGGGCGCGGAGCGCGCGCCATAAGCGGCAAGCCCGGCGCGCCCGATCTCGTCAAGCTCGCGCGTCGTCATGCCGGGCTCAAGCGCGCGGCCCATATCGCGCAATACGGTGGCGACGATCTTGCCGATGCGGCGCAGCGCTTCGAGTTCTTCTTCGGAAGTGATGGTCATGCGTGAATGCTCCTTTCACTACTGCCGTCATTGCGAGGAGCGAAACGACGAAGCAATCCAGCTCTTCCGGCATCCGCCGCCTCTGGATTGCTTCGCTGCGCTCGCAATGACAAATAGAGAGGAGAAACGAAGCCCTCTCAGCGCTGAACCATCTTGCGCGCTTCTTCGGCGAATTTCTTCGCGCCCTCGCCATTGCCTTCCTTCAATTGCGTGAGGTCCACCGGCACGGTGATGCCCTTCTGCGCGGCGGGACGCGCGGCGATCTGGTCGAGCCAGCGTTGCAGGTTCGGCAGATCGTCGATCTCGACGCCGGACCATTTATGCGTGCGCACCCAGGACCAGTTGGCGATGTCGGCAATCGAATAATCGCCCGCCAGAAACTCATTGTCCTTCAACCGGCTTTCGAGAACGGTGAAGAGGCGCTTCGATTCATTCTGGTAGCGGTCGATGGCGGCTTGAATTTTCTCCGGGAAATAGCGGAAGAAAACATTGGCCTGCCCCATCATCGGCCCGATGCCGCCCATCTGGAACATCAGCCACTGCATCACAAGCGAGCGGCCCTTTGCATCGGTTGGCATCAACTTGCCGGTTTTTTCAGCAAGATAGACCATGATCGCGCCGGTTTCGAAGACGGCGAAATCGCCCTCGTCGCGATCGACGATGACCGGAATGCGCCCATTGGGATTGATCGCCAGAAACCACGGCTCCTTCTGCTCGTTCTTTTGCAGCGCCACGGGCTTCACATCGTAAGGCAGGCCAAGCTCTTCGAGCGTGATGGAGGCCTTCCAGCCATTGGGCGTTGACGCCGTATAGAGATCGATCATGGGACGTTCCTTCTCTTATGCTTATGGCCGTTCAGGATTTGGCGCAGCATATCGCGTGACGGCGCCGCCACGCGACAAGGTTTTCGCAGCGTCCGGGTTGCGTTTTTGAACAGGCCTGCTTGCCTTGATCCAAAAAGCGATGAACACTCATGCGACCGGCAACAGCAACGCCTTGTTCGGGCGTCATCGGGGGCGATAGAGCGCATGGCTTCGGAACAAATCAAGTCCACTCCCGCCGCCGCCTCATCCGCGCCGCCCGCCCGGCCCATCATCGAAATCAACAACGTCTCGAAAATCTATCCCGGCGGCGTGAAGGCGGTCGACGACGTCAACATCACGGTCGGACGCGGCGAATTCTTCGCGTTGCTCGGGCCCTCCGGCTGCGGCAAGACGACATTGCTCCGCATGCTGGCGGGTTTCGAAACGCCGACGACCGGCGAGGTCATCATCGACGGACACGACATGTCCACCGTCGCGCCGAACAAGCGCCCGGTGAACATGGTCTTCCAGTCCTATGCGGTGTTTCCGCATATGTCGGTTGAAAAGAACGTCGCTTATGGATTGCGCATGGACGGACGCCCGCGCGCCGAAATCAAGCAACGCACCGACGAGGCGCTGGAGCTTGTGAAGCTCGGCGGCTTTGGAAAACGCATGCCGCATGAAATGTCGGGCGGCCAGCGCCAGCGCGTCGCGCTCGCCCGCGCGCTCATAAAGCGCCCTTCCGTGCTGCTGCTCGACGAACCCTTGTCGGCGCTCGATGCGAAACTGCGCGAGGCGATGCAGCTTGAACTGGTGCGCCTGCAGCAGACGGTTGGCATCACATTTGTGATCGTCACCCACGACCAGACCGAAGCCTTGTCGATGGCGAACCGCATCGCGGTGATGAACCAGGGGACCGTGCGCCAGATCGCCAGACCCGCCGAACTTTACGAAAATCCCAAAAGCCGCTTCGTCGCCGACTTCATCGGCCGCATCAACCTGATCGACGCCAAGGCGACGCGCAGCGGCGACAATCGCGTGAAGGTGACATCGAAATCCATCGGCGAAGTCGACCTCGCGGGCACCGCGCCCGACGGCGACGTGGCGCTGGCCGTGCGGCCTGAAAAGATTTTCGTCTCAGAAAGCAAACCGACAGACCCCGACGTGATCGCGCTGCGCGGCAAGGTCGGCGAAGTCGCTTACTATGGCAGCTTCAGCAACGTCTTCTTCGACGTCGGCGCAGGCGCACCGCTTCTCGCCGACATCGGCAACGTCTCGCGCGACATCGAGGAATTCACGTTCAAGAAGGGCGAGGAATACTGGGTGTATTGGCGGAAGGGGGACACGCTGGTTTTGGGGGCGTGAGGGTAAATATAAAGATATAACTTCATAATCACCATTATCGTCTTGAAAATCGTCATTTAGGAAGTTATAGTTTCTTTTATTTTCAAAAAATTTGGAAAAAGAAATCACAACTTGTTTTTTTATATATATGATTTATACAAGAAACTTCAGCTTCCTATGTGGTCAATTATTTAGCCGTAATTCGGCTAGAGAAAGGCATAAGCTAGCATGGAGCTTCGAACCGCAGAAATTCTATTCAAAGACAGACTGGCCGGAACACTAACCGAAACGGCAAGTGGCGGGACACGCTTCGTCTATGATGCCAACTGGGATAGCGACATTGCTTGTTGCCTTCCCATTACGCGCCGTGAACATGAATGGCCGCAAGGACTTCATCCTTTTTTCCAGCATCTTGGACCGGAAGGCTGGTTGCGCGAACAGCAGGCTCGCGTTTCCCATGTCACGGAAGAAGATGATCTCGGTCTGCTGCTCCGCTACGGCGCCGATTGCATAGGCGCCGTCAGCCTGCGGCCGACAAAAGATGATGCACCCACCAGCGAGATTACGGAAGCGACCGCCAATCCTGGACGCACTGTCTCCGGCGTTCAAAAGAAATTGCTCGTCACGAGAGACGGCTCAAAAAGCAACTTCTTTCCCGCAACGTCTCGAGGACTCGCGCCCTATATCGCGAAATTCAATTCCGATCGCATCGATACGCTTGTACGCAACGAAGCGTTGAGTTTGCGTTGGGCCACGGCCTTGCTTGGAGCAAGAGAAGTCAACGCATTCACCGTCGCACAAGTTTCGGTCGTCGATGAGGTCGCTCTGGTGGTAACGCGGTTTGATCGCGGTCCGAATGGAGAAAAATTGCGGCTGGAAGATTGCGCCCAAATTCTCTGCAAACCCAAGGGACAGAATTATGCCGGGAAATACGATGCCGCCTATGAAGACATAGCGAACATCATTGAGACATATTCATCCCGCCCCAAGATCGATCTGGCGCGCTTCTTCCGTCGACTGATCGTTTATGCGCTCGTTGGAAATTGCGATGCCCATCTAAAAAATTTTTCGCTGTTGGAAACGTCAACGGGCCTGCGTCTCTCACCCGCGTATGACATCGTGAATACCGCAGTTTATGACGGCTTCGACCAAACATTGGCCTTATCGATTTCCGGCGAGAAAATTTCTCTCGATGCCGTCAATGACGGCACATTCCGGGATTTCGGCAAGAACATCGGCCTATCGGAAAAAGCCATCGAGCAGGCTTTCTCCGATCTCGAGCGACAGACACGCAAGGCCAATCCGGTCCTGATACCGCCGAACAATATCGATCCGAACGGCTTCGCCGCCCGCTTTTCAGAAATAGTGAGCAATGCATGTCTGAGAATACTCGGGGATTAGCCCCTTTGAACTGGCGCCTGCTCGTCGATGAAGCACTGTCACGGCGCAAGGCGGAAAAGCTGACACAGCGTGAACATGCGGCGCTTGCCAGCGTCAGCATTCCGACCATCGCCGCGTTCGACCGGGGCGAAACCACACTGACACTCGCCAAGGCTTTCGACATCCTGCGCGTTGTCGGATTGGTTGACGAACCGGCTGAAGACGGTGTGCAGGACACCTTTGTACGCGAAGCCTTTGTCCGCTGGCGCAGTCTGACCGACAAGCTGCCAAAGGACTCACCGGGGCGGTTTCCGCATGGCTGGTATCGGTTCGACTATTGGCTTGAGGGGGATTTGAAAACCGTCAGCCTGACGGAATACGAAGAGATTTTACGCCAGGCCATCACCCACCACAGCGGATGGCCGGTGTTTTTCTTCCCCCACCGCCCCGAAATAGCCCCCCGCGAAGTCAGCGGGCTAATTGAATGCTGGCTCTCTCCTCAGAATGAAATTGTAGAGCGGTTGTTTAACGATCCAGCTCATTGTGATTTCTGGCGCGCCACCTCCACCAACCGCCTTTTCCTCATCCGCGGCTATCAGGAAGATGGGCAGGAGACATTTCCGCCCGGAAGTATATTTGATACCACGCTGCCCATTTGGCGCATGGGCGAAGTCTTACTCCATGCCGAACGCTTGGCATCTCTGTTACCTAAAAACAATCGGGTCACCGTGCATTTCCGGGCCATGTACTCTGGACTGAGGGGTCGCGTATTGCGATCATGGGCCAATCCAATGACCGAAATGCTCGTTGATGGACATGGCGCGCGCGGCGACGAAGCCGTATTGGAAGCCGTGTTTCCCGCGGAGAACATCACGCCGCGTTTGGCCGAACATCTCTTTCCGCTCGTATCTTCGCTCTATGAGCGCTTCGGTGTGACGGGTCTCACCATTAGCCGTGTACAAGCAGAAGTTACCCGTCTTTTAAAGAGGGCTCTGTGAGGGATCGGAAGTTGCCATTCACCGACGACGACCTCACCCATTTCTCCGACCACGGCGCGAAGCCTCTGCCTGCCGCGAGCGTCGAGGGCCACGTCGCGCAGGACGGCGCGCGGATATGGTATGCCGCTTATGGCTCCGGCGCGCCGGTGATCCTGTTGCATGGCGGGCTGGGGCATGGCGGGAATTGGGGTTGGCAGGTTCCGGCGCTGGTCGAGGCGGGCTACCGGCCCGTCGTGATCGATGCGCGCGGGCATGGGCGCAGCACGCGGGACGCGCGGCCTTATACCTATCAATTGATGGCGGGCGATGTGCGCGCCGTGATGGATGCGCTGGCGATCGAGACGGCGGCGTTTGTCGGCTGGAGCGACGGGGCTTGCGTCGCGCTGGTGCTGGCCGCCGAGACGCCGGAACGCGCGAGCGGCGTTTTCTTCTTTGGCTGCAACATGGACCCGAGCGGGACGAAGGAGATGGTGGAGAGCCCGGCGCTCGGACGCTGTTTCAACCGCCATGTGAAGGACTATGCGGCGCTGTCTGCGACGCCCGACGATTTTAAAGCTTTCGCCGACGCGGTGGGCGCGATGCAGCGGACAGAGCCGAATTATTCGGCGCGCGATCTCGCCGCGATCCGCGTGCCGGTCGCCATCGTGCAGGCCGAGCATGACGAGTTCATCAGGGACGACCATGCCGAATATCTGGCCGAGACGATCCCCGGCGCGGAACTGGTGCGGCTTGCGGGCGTGAGCCACTTCGCGCCTTTGCAAAGACCCGATGAGTTCAATGCGGCGGTGTTGGGGTTTTTGGGGAGGCTTCGGTGAGGATCGGCATTTGGGGTGAATGGCGATGACCCCTCCCCAAACGGCGTTCCGCCGTTTGGCCCTCCCTCACCTCGCGCGTAGGCGCGAAAGAGAAATGGGGGAGGGTGGGAGATTTTATTTTGCGCCGTCTTCTTCATCCGGCGTGAGTACGCCCGTGGCGCTGACGCGTTCGACTTCGCGGATGATTTTTTCGATGCGGAGCAGCGGCATCATTTCGTTGATGAGGCGGATGCCTTGCACCGCCATCTGCGCGGCTTCCTCGGTCGGCACCTTGTCGCCAAAGGCCGTGTAGAATTGCGAGACGGCGCGGTGCGCCAGCACCTCGGTCACTTCGGCATAGATGCGATAGACGTCGATGGGAAAACCCGCCTCGGTCGTGTAGCCCGCCTTGCGCCAGTCGCCGATCAGCTCCAGCAGGCGCACATTGCGCGGGTTGAGCCATTCGGCATTGTCTCTGGTGTCGATGGTGAGAAAGCCGATGCCTTCCAGCGCGCGCACATCGTCCATGCTGACGCCCGCCTCACCCGCCGCCTCTTCGAGAAGACGGGGGCCGAGATTGCGGGTTTCCGACAGCATCGGCCCGAGCCGCGTTTCGAGGCCGATGAAAGCCTCAAAGCCCGAGACCGGATGCGCGGCTTCGGTGGCGACGATGGTCTTGATGATGCTGAGCGGCAGGAACCGCTCCTGCTGCAACCGCTTGATGAGATTGAGGCGGGCGATGTGGTTCGCGCCATAGGTCGCGACGTTCCGCTTCGGGCGCACCGGCTCCGGCAGCAGACCTTCGCGGATATAGAAACGGATCGTCTCGCGTCCTATTCCGGTTTCGCGCTCTAGCTCTTTCATCTTCATCGGCGGGACACGGAGCCTTTAAGCTTTATAGGCTTTCAGAAAAACATCGACGGCGTGATCGACAATATAGCCGATGCGCTGCGGCGTCGCTGTCTCGATGACGCTCATGCGCCGCTTCAGCATCACATCGGCCATGCAGAGGCCGATGAACTGCTCGGCGGCGAGCGTCGGGTCGTCGATGTCGAGTTCGCCCGTCTCGATGCGGCGGCGCAGGAAATCGGTCAGCCGGGCGATGCCGGTTTTCGGACCGGCATTGTAGAAGGCGCGGCCAAGCTCGGGAAACTTGGACGATTCCCCGATCACCAGACGCTCGATGGCATGGGGCTCCTTGCTGAGCTTGAAGCCGAGAAAGCGCCGCCCGAAAGCGGCCAGAACCTCGCGCGCCGTGCCGCCTCCCTTCAGAACCTCGAAGACATCCGCCGTGGTGCGCAGGCATTCCGCCTCGATGAAGGCGGCAAACAGCGCCTCCTTGTTGGCGAAATAGACGTAAAGCGTGCCCTTGGAGACGCCGGCGGCGCGGGCGATCAGCGACATGCTGGCGCCCTCATAGCCCTCGGCCAGAAAGACGCTTTTGGCGCCGTCGAGAATCTGGACGCGCTTGGCCGGATCTTCCAATGTCCCGGCATGGGTCGTTGCGGCTTCAGACATGCGTTGACCGAACGGTTCGATTATATTTCCTCTTGAATATAGCCAAAATACGATCATATTTCAACCTCATTGACCGAGCGGTTCGATTGAGGGTGGCGATATGGCGACGCGGCAGCGGATTTTTCTGGGGATTGGCGGGCTCTTTGTGGTCGCCGGGCTGATCTACGGGGTGTTGTGGTTCACCCATTATCGGCACATCCAGACGACCGACAACGCCTATGTCGAGAGCGACATCTCGGTGATTTCGCCCAAGGTCACGGGCTACCTCGCCACCGTCAACATCATCGAAAACGCCTATGTGCATAAGGACGATGTGCTGGCGACGATCGCGCCGCGCGACTTCGAGATTGCATTGGCGCAGGCGCAAGCCAAGCTCGACAGCCAGACGGCGGCGATCGGCACCATTGTCGAACAGATCGGGGCCGCGGAAGCCTCGGCTGAAAGCGCCAAGGCGACCATCGGCTCGGCGGATGCGCAGGCGCGCCGCGCTCGCGCCGATTACAGCCGCTACACCCAGCTTGCCAAGGAGAGCTTCGCCAGCAAGCAGAAACTCGAATCCGCCCGCGCCGACACGCAATCCGCCGCAGCGACGCTGAAAAGCGCCGAAGCCAATTCCCATTCGGCGCAAGCGCAGATCGCGGTGCTGCGCGCCCAGAAGGTCGAGGCCGAAGCCGCGTTGAAGCAGGCGGAAGCCGCGGTCGATCAGGCAAAGCGCGATCTCGACTACACGGTGATCCGCGCGCCGGTCGATGGCGTCGTCGGCAACAAGCACATGGACATAGGCCAACTCGTGCAGCCGGGCGCGCAACTCGCCTCGCTCGTCGCGCTGCCGCATGTCTATATCGAAGCCAATTTCAAGGAAACGCAGATCGAGAATATCCGCGTCGGCCAGACGGCGACGATCATCTCGGACGCTTATCCCGGCACAGAGATCGAAGGCACAGTCGAAAGCTTCTCGCCCGCCAGCGGTCAGGTCTTCAGCCTGCTGCCGGCGGAAAATGCCACAGGCAATTTCACCAAGGTCGTGCAGCGCGTGCCGGTGCGCATCGCCGTGCCGGACGAGAATGAGCTGAAGGGTCTGCTGCGTCCGGGCCTGTCGGTCTATGTCTCGGTCGATACGCGCAGCGGCGACAAGCAAAGCGCCAATATGGGCGGCGTCTACGGCACGCCCGATGCGCCGGTGAAGACAACGGCGCGCGAAAACTGAACGGACAGGCGCGACCATGACCAGCCTCGACGCAACCGCGCCAGCCGCACCAGATTTCTCAAGACGCCGCGTCATCGGCTTCGTCTTCATGGTCGTCGGCATGTTCATGGCGATCCTGGACATCCAGATCGTCTCGAGCTCGATCACCAAGATTCAAGCCGGGCTTTCGGCCAGCGCCGATGAAATAAGCTGGGTGCAGACCTCTTATCTCATCGCCGAAGTGGTGATGATCCCGATGTCGGGCTGGCTGTCGCGGGTCATGTCGACGCGCTATCTCTTCGTCGCCTCGGCGGCGGGCTTCACCGTCATGAGCCTCGTCTGCGCCACGGCGACCTCCATCGAACAGATGATCGTCTATCGCGCGCTTCAGGGCTTTCTGGGCGGCGCGATGATCCCGACGGTTTTCGCTTCAGCCTATGGCAATGTTTTTCCGGTGGAAAAGCGCGCCACGATTTCAGTCATCATCGGTCTCGTCGTGACGCTCGCGCCCACCATCGGCCCGACGCTGGGCGGTTATCTCACCGACACGTTTTCATGGCACTGGCTGTTCCTCATCAACATCGTGCCGGGCATCATCGTCACCTCCGCCGTCTGGCTGCTGATCGACCTCGACGAACCCGACTGGTCGCTGCTGCACGGTTTCGACGGTTGGGGCATCGGACTGATGGCGGTGTTTCTCGCCTCGCTCGAATATGTGCTCGAAGAAGGCCCCCGCAACGACTGGTTCGGCGACGACACGATCTGGTGGATGTCGGTCATCTGTGCGGTCACCGGCACCTTCTTCTTTGCCCGTGTGCTGACCTTTGAAAATCCGATTGTCGAGCTGCGCGCCTATCGCGACCGCAACTTCGCCGTCGGATCGCTGCTGAGCGTCTTTCTCGGCGTCGGCCTTTATGGCCTCACCTATCTCTATCCGCTGTTTCTCGCTCAAGTCCGCGACCTGACCGCAACGCAAATCGGCGTCATCATGGCGGTGACAGGCATCTGCCAGTTCATGACAGCGCCGGTCGCGGGCATCCTCACGCAGAAACTCGACACGCGCTATCTGATCGGCTTCGGTTTCGGACTGCTGGCGATTTCCAACTACATGATGCTCGGCATCACCTGGGAATGGGATTTCGGCGACTTCTTCCTGCCGCAGGTGTTGCGCGGCATCGGCCTGATGTTTTGCATCGTGCCGATCAACTCACTGGCGCTCGGCACGCTGCCGCAATCGCAACTGAAGAACGCGAGCGGGCTTTACAATCTGATGCGCAATCTCGGCGGCGCCATCGGCCTTGCCGTCATCAACACGGTGCTGATCCACCGCCTCGACTTCCACAAAAGCCGCTTGCGGGAATCGATCGAGCCGGGGCGTCCGGTGGTCGACCAGATGCTGTCGGGCCTCGGCCACCAGATGTCCGGCGTGCTCGGCAGTCACGGCGATCTTGCGGCGGTGAAACAGCTCTACGGATTGATGACGCGCGAGGCGACGGTGATGGCCTTTGCCGATTGCTTCTACGTGCTGGCGATCTGCTTTGTCGCCATGCTGCTGACCTTGCCGACGGTGGACAAGCCCAAGGGCATGGTGTCGGCCAAGGACGCGCACTGAAATTCACCCTCCCCCCCGCCGCCGCTTTCCCTCGAAGCGGAGGCAAAGAAAAGGCGGTGCTTCACGCACCGTCTTTTCTGATTCAACGGGACGCGATGAGGAGAGGGGGGCTTGTTACTCATTGTTCAGCTTGCCACCCCCGGCTTGTCCCGGGATGCAGAGCCGCAGGTTCGGAGTTTGACGTCCCTGGATCCCGGCACAAGGCCGGGATGACATGGGTGGGGAGGATGAAGAGGGATTGTGCAATGACGAAAAGAAAAAGGCGGAGCATTGCTGCTCCGCCTTTTCCGTCTCTAGAGCAACAAAGGCTTAGAGGCGTTCGATGATCGTGACGTTGGCGAGCCCGCCGCCTTCGCACATGGTCTGGAGACCGTAGCGCTTGTTGCGGTTCTTCAGCGCATAGACGAGCGTCGTCATCAGCTTGGTGCCGGACGCGCCGAGCGGATGGCCGAGCGCGATGGCGCCGCCATTGACGTTGAGACGGGCCGGATCGGCGTTGAGCTTCTGCAGCCACGCGGTCGGAACCGAAGCGAAGGCTTCGTTGACTTCATAGATGTCGATGTCGTCGATCTTCATGCCGGCTTTCTTCAGCGCACGCTCGGTGCCCGGGATCGGGGCTTCGAGCATGATGACCGGATCGCCGCCCACCACCGTCATGTGATGGATGCGGGCGAGCGGCTCGACACCAAGCTGCTTCAGACCTTTTTCATTGACGATCATGACGCCAGACGCGCCGTCGCAGATCTGGCTCGAGGTCGCTGCCGTGATCGCGCCGCCTTCGACGAGGAGCTTCACGCTCTTGATGGCGTCGAGATTGGCGTCGAAGCGGATGCCTTCGTCGATCTTGTGCATCTCGGTCTTGCCGTCGGCGGTCGTGATTTCGAGCGAGAGCACTTCATCGTTGAACGCGCCGCCCTGGGTCGCCGCGATGGCCTTCTGGTGGCTCGAATAACCGAACTCGTCGAGCTGGTCTTTCGTCAGGCCGTATTTCTTCGCGATCATCTCGGCGCCCGCGAATTGGCTGAACTGGATGTTCGGATAACGCGCTTCGATCTTCGGGCTCTTGTAGATGCCGAAGCCGTTCTTGGCCGGAAGCGAGGCAGGCATGCCCATGGGCACGCGCGTCATGCTTTCGATGCCGGCGGCGATGACGACGTCCATCGCGCCCGACATCACGGCCTGCGCCGCGAAATGCAACGCCTGCTGCGAGGAACCGCACTGGCGGTCAACCGAGGTTGCCGGAACGCTCTCGGGAAGCTTCGAGGCCAGCACCGCGTTGCGCGCGATGTTGACGGCCTGCTCACCGGCCTGATCGACGCAACCGACGATGACGTCTTCGATGAGCGCCGGATCGATCTTCGTGCGGTCGACGAGCGCATCGAGAATTGCGCCGCCCATGTCAGCCGGGTGCCAGTCTTTCAGACGGCCGCCCTTGCGGCCGCCGGCCGTGCGCACTGCCGCTACGATATAAGCTTCAGCCATTGAAATAACTCCTGTCATTGGGTCATAGCCGCGTGAGCCGTCTTCGGCTCAATTTCGTGTCGCGACCTGGTGTCGAATGGTTCGATTGGGCGCCATCTTGAACATGGAACGCCGCTTGTCCAGTCAGATCGATGGCCGCGCCGCGAGGCTTGTGCGCGCACCGTTGGGTCTCATATCGTGATGAAAAGCCCGAACGCCAAGGCTGGCGAAAAGACGGGAAATTTACGTAGGGGAACGGCCAACTCCAGCAAATGGGGTGGCGGAAACCTGCCATTCCGGGGAGGGATGTTCGAAAATGAACGACAAAGCCACCGATAATGCGATTGCCAACCCCAAGACCTATGCGAGCGAGGAGGGATTCCATTCCCTGTTCACGAAGCTGCGCCGCGAGGACCCTGTCCATTGGACGGAGCCTGACGATTACCGGCCTTTCTGGACCATCTCGAAACATGCCGACATCTCGGAGATCGAAAGGCAGAACGAACTTTTCATCAACGACCCGCGTTTGACGCTGACGACCATCGACACCGAGGAGAAGGTGAAGGAATTCACCGGCGGCAGCCATCTGCTGCTGCGCACGCTCGTCAACATGGACAATCCCGATCACCGCACCTATCGCGGCATGACGCAGGCCTGGTTCATGCCGCCGAACCTCAAATCGCTCGAGGCGAAAGTGAGCGCGCTGGCGAAAGAATATATCGACCGCATGGAGGCGCTGGGCGGCTCTTGCGATTTTGCCCGCGACGTCGCCGTCTGGTATCCGCTGCGCGTCATCATGACCGTGCTCGGCGTGCCGCCGGAAGATGAAGGCTTCATGCTCAAGCTGACGCAGGAAATTTTCGGCGCATCGGATCCGGAAATGAAACGCGCCGAAGACGCGACGACCTTCAACGCCAATACGATCACGGATTTTTTCAACTATTTCGGCGCCATCACCGCAGACCGCCGCAAGAACCCGCGCGACGATGTGGCGAGCGTCATCGCCAACGCCAAGATCAATGGCGAACTCGTCAGCGATTTCGAGGCGCTGTCCTATTACATCATCGTCGCCACCGCTGGCCACGACACGACAAGCTCGACCACAGCGGGCGGATTGCTGGCGCTGCTGCAGAACCCGGATGAATTTGCGAAACTTCGCGCCAATCCCGACCTGCTTTCATCGGCGGTCGATGAAATGCTGCGCTGGGTGACGCCGGTGAAGAACTTCTTCCGCACCGCGACCGCCGATGTCGAGTTCCGCGGCAAGAAAATCAGGAAGGGCGACAATCTGCTGATGTGCTATTGGTCGGCCAATCGCGACGAAGAGGTCTTCGACGACCCTTTCGCCTTCAAGGTCGACCGCAGTCCGAACAAGCACATCGCCTTCGGCTATGGCGCGCATCTCTGTCTCGGCCAGCATCTCGCCAAGATGGAAATTCGTTCGCTCTATCGCGAGCTGCTGTCGCGCCTCGACACGGTGGAACTGGCGGGCGATCCGGCCTGGGTGGAAGCGAATTTCGTCTCGGGCCTGAAGCGGTTGCCGATCCGCTACAGCATGAAGCGCAAGGCGGCTTGAGATTTTTTATTTTCGTCATTGCGAGCCCCGAAAGGGGGTGTGGCAATCCAGACGCCCAAAAGGAAGACTGGATTGCTTCGCTCCGCTCGCAATGACGAAGGTAAAGCTACTCCGCCTTGAAAATCCGCGCGGCGGTCGCCCGCACGCGCACCTTCTGGCCCTGGCGGATTTCACCGACTTCGAAAAGTTCGCGCGGGATTTCCGCTTCGATCAATTCGGCATGACCTTCGACATCGAGATCGACCGAGACCGACGCGCCGAAAGGACGGATGGCGCGCACCGTGGCGGCGGCGCCCGCCGTCTGGTCGCCGCCTGAGATTTCGATTTCATGCGAGCGCACATAGGCGACAGCCGGACCGTCGCGATAGGCGGCGCCTTCGGCCACCGGCAGAAGTTCGCCGAGTACCCTGCCCTCGCCGTCTTTCAACACCGTCTCGAACTTCGTGACATTGCCGAGAAATTCGCAAACGAAGGGCGTCGCCGGCTCGTCGTAAATCTGGGCGGGCGTGCCGATCTGCTCGATCTGGCCGGCGCGCATGATGACGACGCGGTCGGCAAGCTCCAGCGCCTCCTCCTGATCGTGGGTGACGAAAATCGTCGTGAGGCCCGTCTCGCGATGGATTTGGCGCAACCAGCGGCGCAACTCCTTGCGCACCTTGGCGTCGAGCGCGCCGAAGGGCTCATCGAGAAGGAGGACCGTCGGCTCGATGGCGAGCGCGCGGGCAAGCGCGACGCGTTGGCGCTGGCCGCCGGAGAGCTGGCTCGGGAAACGCTTTTCGAGACCTTCAAGCTGCACGAGTTCGAGCAGGCGCGAGACGCGGCGCGCGATCTCCCTGGCTCGCGGACGCTCTTTGCGCGGACGCACGCGCAGGCCGAAGGCGATGTTGTCGAAGACCGTCATGTGACGGAAAAGCGCATATTGCTGGAAGACGAAACCGACGCGGCGTTCGCGCAAGCTGAGGTTTGTCGCATCTTCGCCGTGGAAATGAATGCGGCCTTCTTCCGGCGCGGACAATCCGGCGATGGCGCGGAGCAGCGTCGTCTTGCCCGACCCCGAAGGCCCGAGCAGCGCCAGCAACTCGCCGGGTTCGACCGACAGCGAAACATCGTTCAGCGCCGGAAAAGTGCCGAAGCTCTTTTTCAGCGCCTCGACATCGATCCGCACCGGCGCCTGATTGGTGCGCGCGGCATCGCGTTCGGGTTTGCGGGGCTCAGTGCCCGGCCGATGCGGCAAGTTCACGACCGTAGCGCCACTCAAGGACTGTCTTGAGGAGGAGGGTGACAAGCGCGAGGAGAGCCAGAAGCGAGGCAACCGCAAAGGCTGCAACGAAATTGTACTCATTGTAGAGAATCTCCACGTGAAGCGGCATGGTGTTGGTCACACCACGGATATGGCCGGAAACAACCGAAACGGCGCCGAACTCGCCCATCGCGCGTGCATTGCATAATAGCACGCCATAGAGCAGCGCCCACTTAACATTGGGCAGTGTGACGCTCCAGAAAACACGTAAGCCCGAAGCGCCGAGCGACAAGGCGGCCTCTTCGTCGTCGGTGCCTTGCGCCTGCATGAGCGGAATGAGCTGGCGCGCGACGAAGGGAAAGGTGACGAAGATCGTGGCGAGCACGATGCCGGGCACGGCAAAAATAATCTGCACGTGATGCGCGGTGAGCCAGGGTCCCAAAAACCCTTGAGCGCCGAAGAGCAGCACATAGACGAGACCCGAGATCACCGGCGACACCGAGAACGGCAGATCGATCAGCGTGATCAGAAAACTTTTCGCCGGAAACTGGAACTTTGCAATCGCCCACGAGGCGGCAAGCCCGAAGACGATGTTGGCGGGCACCGCGATCGCCGAGACGATGAGCGTCAACCGAATGGCGGCGAGCGCGTCGGGCTCGATCAGCGCATCGGCATAAGCCTCGACGCCGTGACGCAGCGCCTCGACAAAAACCGAAACGAGCGGCAGCAGAAGAAACGCCGCGAGATAGAGAATGGCGAGGGAGATCAGCGTCCACTTTGCGAGCGGACTTTCGGTGATCGGCGAGCCGCGCCCCTTGGCTGCATGGTCGGTCATCTGTCTCCCCTCAACCGGCAAAGCCGGTGCGGCGCCGGCTCCAGGCTTGCAGCAGGTTGACGACAAGCAGCACGACGAAGGAGAGCAGAAGCATGATCGTCGCGATGGCTGTCGCGCCGGGATAGTTGAACTCCTCGAGCCGGATGATGATGAGGAGCGGTGCGATTTCGGATTTATAAGGCAGGTTGCCCGCGATGAAGATGATCGAGCCATATTCGCCGACGGCGCGTGCGAAGGCGAGCGCGAAGCCGGTCAACAGCGGGGGCAGCAGCGCCGGGAAGATGACGCGGCGGATCGTCTGGAAGCGCGTCGCGCCGAGCGTCGCGGCGGCTTCCTCAAGCGCGCCGTCGAGATCGGCAAGCACCGGCTGAAGCGTGCGCACGACGAAAGGCAGGCCGATGAAGACGCAGGCGACGACGACGCCGGCGGGCGTGAAGGCGATCTTGACGCCGAATTGCGCAAAGAGCGAACCGATCCAGCCGTTCGGCGCATAAAGCGCGGCAAGCGCCAGACCGGAAACCGCCGTGGGCAGAGCAAAGGGAAGATCGATCACCGCATCGACGATACGCTTGCCGGGAAACGTGTAGCGCACCAGAACCCAGGTGACGAGAAGACCGGCGACCGCATTGACGCCCGCGCCGATGAAGGCCGCACCAAAACTCAACTCGAGCGCGGCGACTGTGCGCGGATCGCTGGCGAGCGACCAGAAGCCGTGCCATCCCAGACCGGCCGACCGAATGAACACAGCAGCCAGCGGAATGAGCACGATGAGGCTCAGATACATCATCGAGAAGCCGAACGTCAGGCCGAATCCCGGCAGCACGGACGGCGTCCGGCGGGGCAAGCGATCTGTCAGAACGGCAAGACTGCTCATACGGAGGGCTCCTCTTTCGGCGGGCACCTTAACAGAGATGGGCGCGATGCCGCACCGATTAACGGCGCGGCATCGACCCGGATAGCTCCGTGAGTGCGGGTGAATTTAGCATCGCCGCAAAGTAAAACTCCGCAGACGACGCACGTCGCTTTCGTTTTGATAAAGGTCCGCTACCAGATGACGGCGACGCGGCTCACGAGAGCGTTGCCTTCGTTTTTCGCTACGCCCTTGGTCGAGTCGAAGTGAATGTAATCGACGAGAAGGCGGAGATAGGGGTTCGGATACCAGTTGATACCGAGACTGTAATTGTCTTCCTTGCCGCCGACGACATTCGCATCGTTGAGATCAAGCGTGCTGTAGCGGCCCGCCACTTCCCATGCGCCCCAGCCACCGTTGCTGAGCGAGAAATTCTTCTTCGGCTTGATGCGCGAGAAAGCACCGTCCTTATATTCGCGGTTTTCGCCCGTGATGACCCAGGAGGCCTGCGCATAGCCGCCATCGAACGAGACATCCGAACCCGTCACGCGATCGACATTTGTGACGCCGTATTCGGACTGCACGAAAATCGGACCGTATTGACCGGCAAGCTCGGCGCCGACGAAGGAATAGTCGTTCGAGGTGATGTTGCCCGTATCGACCAGACGCGTGCTATCGACCGAGACTTCCGGGCCTGTGCGAAACCGCAGGCCGGTCGTACGCCCGCCGGTGTCGCGCCAATAACCTGACACACCGAGATGCAGAGTTTCATCGACGCCATTAATGGGCGCCCATGTGAAACGCGCCGCCGGGCCCCAGCCCTCATCCTTGTAAACGGGCGTCGCGGTGCCACCTGAATTGCCGCCGCCGTTGAGCGAAAAGTTTTCGCCGAAGACGCCGACGGTCGCCGTCCAGTTCACATCGGAATATTTGGCCGAGACGCCCGCCTTGTAGTCGCCGCCCGCCGTGATGCGATTGGTGAAGGCTTCAACAAAGAGTGGAGATTCGACGAAGAGCGTATCCGTGCTGGCGATTGCCTGCTCAAGCGTGTTGGGCGTCTTGTGCTGGCCAACGGTGATGACGGTTTTGTCGATACCCTTCCATTGGACATAGGCGTCCTTCACATCGACTTCGCCTGAAACATTGTCGTCGCGGGAGGCGTTGCCGACATCGATTTCGAGACGATAGAGCCAATCATTGGCGATCGTGCCGTCAATGCCGAGACGGGCGCGGCGAAGCTGCGTACCGCTGTTGAAGTCGTTCGCGCCTTGCTTGTTGTCAAAGACTGCAACGTCGGCGGCGATCTGACCGCGGAACTTGAAGGAATAGTCGCCCTTGCTATTGGTGAACACGGGCGAGGGCTTGAACTCCGGCGTCTTGCGGATTTCAGCGATTTCGGCGCGGAGCGCATCGACGGTCGCTTCGAGATCGTCAACGCGGTTTTGCAACTGGTCGGGCGTGGACGCGGCGAGCGCCGGTCCGGCAAGCGTCAGCGCGACAACGCTCGCGCCGAGGTAAAGTGAAAGCTTGGTCATGGGTCAGCCCCTCTCAGGCGGACTCGCGCTTGCGAGTCCGGTCGGTGAATTTGAAAAATGGAAAGTTGTGGCGGCGCGGCGCCTCACACGCCGCGCCGGAATATCAAGGTCTTACGGCTTGTAGACCTGATCGAAGACGCCGCCGTCGCCGAAGAACTTCTTCTGTGCAACTCGCCAGCCGCCGAACTTCTCATCGATGGTGACGAGCTTCAACGCAGGAAAACGCTTGAGGTCTTCGGGGTTGGCCGCAGTGGTGTCGCGCGGACGGTAGAAATTGGCCGCGATGATTTTCTGCGCTTCCGGCGTGTAGAGGAACTTCAGGTAAGCCTCGGCAACCTTGCGCGTGCCGTTGGCGTCGGCATTGCCGTCAACCACGGCAACGGGCGGCTCGGCCAGGATCGAGATCGACGGCGTGATGATTTCGAACTCGCCGGGGAATTGCTTCTGGATCAGATAGGCTTCGTTTTCCCAGCTGATCAGCACATCGCCGAGACCGCGCTGGGCGAAAGTCGTCGTCGAACCGCGCGCGCCTGTGTCGAGCACGGGGACATTCTTGTAGAGCTTGCCGATGAACTCGCGCGTCTTGGCTTCGTCGCCGCCATCCTGCGCGTCGGCATAAGCCCAGGCCGCGAGGAAGTTCCAGCGTGCGCCACCCGACGTCTTCGGGTTCGGCGTGATGACGGAGACGCCCGGCTTCACCAGATCGTTCCAATCCTTGATAGCTTTGGGGTTGCCTTTGCGGACGACGAGATTGATCGTCGAGGTATAAGGCGAGCTGTTGTCGGGAAGGCGCTTCTGCCAACTGATCGGCAGCTTGCCGGTCAGCGCCGCGACCTGATCGATGTCGGCAGCGAGCGCCAGCGTCACCACGTCGGCGGCAAGACCATCGACAACGGCGCGGGCTTGCTTGCCGGAGCCGCCATGCGACTGGCGGATCGAGATCGTCTCGCCGGTCTTCGCCTTCCAGTCGGCGACGAAGGCCTTGTTGACGGCTTCATAAAGCTCGCGCGTCGGATCGTAGGAGACGTTGAGCAAGGTCGTGTCGGCTTTCACCTCGAAACTCGAGGCAATTAGCAAAAGCAGGGCGCCGACGAGCAGCGCGCTGCGGGAAAGAAGATTTGTTAGCGTCATGTCGTTGATCCCTGTAACCCCTATTGTCCATCAATCTAATAGTATTAATCGGCAAAATTTTTAGTTCAGCCCAAGAACCTGAACCCGTTCCGAAACAACGCCGCCATGCGACGCCTGTTCCAGGGTCATTCCATCGAGGATACCGGCGGCCGCGTCGCGGACCTCCCGCATCGTCCGGCGGATGGCGCAGGTCTTCTCGTCTTTGCAGTCGCTACAGCGCCGATAGCCTGTGAGGCTCGCACAAGGGATCGGCGCGAGAGGGCCATCCATGATGCGCACGATCTGCCCGAAGGTGATCGTGTCGGCGGGTTTGGCCAGCGTATAGCCGCCGTGCTTGCCGCGATGGCTGTGCACGAGGCCCTGCTTGCGCAGCTCCAGCAGGATGAGTTCCAGAAATTTGCGCGGGACGTTGTGCTGCTCCGAGATATCCCCGGCTTGCAGCAGTTCCCCGTTTTTCTGGTCCGCCAGAGCGAGCATGGCTTTCAACGCGTATTTGGCTTTTTGCGAGAGCATGTTTGTCTATCAGGGTTGTAGGGTAATCAACAACGAAACGGCGTGTCAAACAAAATTCACATTTATTTGCAGGAATCCGTCAAAAATAACTAAAAATAACCGTGAAATAGAAGTCCGGCCTTTTACGCCATTTCCCGATCCCTCGCCCCGATTATGCCAAAACCAGGGTGAAATCGAAATGGGGCGGATGAGGAAAAAACCCAAGAATAAACCGGACAACAAAGCCGATCAGACTGCTGTGCTTCCGGTCTGGAGATAGGCGTCCCAAGCGGCAAGCAACTCGCCCGGCGCGCCGCAACCGAAGATGTGCCGGTCGGGCCGGACGAGCACGGCTTCGGCCTCGCCCATCGCACGGGCGAGATCGCCGTCGCCATCGGCGAGACGTGAAACATCGGTGACATAACCGCCGCGCGCGGCGAAGACGGCGGCGGCGGAGGCGGCTGATGAGGGCGCGCGCGTGATGAGAAGCGGCGCGACGCCGGCGACGTCGTCGAGACGGAGGCGCGCCTCGCCTGCAAGCCGTGGCTCGGGAAAAACCGCGCCCGAAGAGGCATAGCCCGGCACGATGCCGACAGAGAGACCGGCAAGGCCCGGCATGGGGCCGACACGTTCGCCCTCGACCTTGGCGAGCATGTCGCGGTCGCGCGCCGCGGCCTCTGCTTCATTCTGTGTACAGACGACCTTGCCCATGAAGACCGCCATCTCGGTGATCGCCTGCACATGGGGCGCGCGTTCGGGCTGATAGGTATCGAGCAGCGCCATATCCGCATGACCCTTCAACACGGCGGCGAGCTTCCAGCCGAGATTGGCGGCGTCGCGGACGCCCGAGCAAAGCCCCTGCCCCATGAAAGGCGGCATCTGATGGGCGGCATCGCCCGCGAGCAGAACGCGACCCTTGCGCCACTCCCGCGCGATCACCGCATGAAAACGATAGACGGCGCGCCGCTCGATCTCGACATGGGCGGGATCGGCGAAAGGCGCAATCAGCTCGGCGATGCGGTCGGTGCGTGAAATCTCTTCCGCCGTTTCGCCCGGCAGCATCATGAATTCCCAGCGATGCCGCCCCGGCGCCATCGGCATCGAGGTGACGGGACGCTTGGGATCGCAAAGCTGCAAGCCCACCGTCGTGAGACGGACCGCGCCATTGGTGAGCCGCGTGTCGATGACGAGCCAGGGTTCATCGAACCCCATATCGTCGAGCTCGATGCCCGCAAGCTTGCGCACCAGACTGTTGCCGCCGTCGCAGCCGACGAGAAACCGCGCCTCGACGGTATAGGCGCCGTTCGGTCCCTTGACCTCGGCGCTGACGCCATTGCCGTCGGCTTCGTAATGAACGAGTGCATGGCCCGTGCGCGCCGTGGCAAGGGGCTCGCTCGCGAGCCGGGCGCGAAGCGCATGTTCGAGCGTCGGCTGATGGAACATCGAGCTTGTCGGAAAACCCGTCGAGGCATTGCCGGGCTTCGGCCTGAAGCCCATCAGCAACTCGCCGGAAGCGGCGCGAAACTCGTAGGTGGAAAGCGGCTGGCTCGCAGACAGCACGGCGTCCGCGCCGCCCGCGAGATGCAGAAGACGCATCGTCTCGTGATCGAGATGAGCGGCGCGCGGCATCGGATAAACCTCCGTGTCGCGCTCGATGGCGATGACGCTTATCCCCATGCGCGCGAGATAGACGGCAAGCGCCGCGCCGACGGGGCCGAGCCCCGCGATCAGCACATCGGCTTTTTCAACAGCCACGCCCATGCTTCCCCCTTCCGCGTCGCCGCGGTTGTCGAACTTGTCTTTTGTTGCCGTCACTGCCGAACCAGACGCCGAAATCTTGTCGGCGCGTCAACCGATGACCGTATCCGCCTTTTCGGGGACAACCCGGTTCTCGATAAAGCCGAGTTTGTCGATTTGGATTTTCACCGTGTCGCCCAGTTTCAGAAAGGACGGCGGCTTCAGCGCCATGCCGACGCCGCTCGGCGTGCCCGAAAAAATAATATCCCCGACATCGAGCGTGAACGCCTTGCTGAGATGCGCGACCTGATCGAAGCAGTTGAAGATCAGATGCTTCGTGTTGGAATTCTGGCGCAACTCGCCATTGACCCATGTCTTGATGTCGAGCGCATGGGGATCGCCAACCTCGTCCGGCGTCACGATCCACGGGCCGGTCGGCCCATGCGTATCGAAGGACTTGCCGATCTGCCATGTATTGGTGCGGAGCTGCCAGTCGCGCACCGTCGCATCATTGCCGACGAAATATCCCGCGATGACTTCATGGGCGCGTGTCGCCGGCACATGCTTGCAGCGCTTGCCGATGACGAAGCACATCTCGCCTTCGTAATCGAGCATGGTCGAGACGACGGGCAGATTGAAACCGTCATAGGGACCATTGACGCAATTGTGCTGCTTGTTGAACCAGACCTGATGTTCGGGGAGCGCCATGTTGCTCTCTTCGACATGGTCGCGGTAGTTGAGGCCGATGGCGAGAATCTTGCCCGGATTGAGAACCGGCGCGCGCAGAGTGACATCCGTAAGCGGAATTGTTTTGGCGGCAGCGGAAACGTCCTTGGCGCGGGCGAGAGCCTTCGCGTCTTCGAGAAGACCGATCATGTCGCGCGGCAGCTCCGGCGCGGTGGCGGCGAGATCTACGATACCGTCATCGCGGACGACGCCGATGCGCGTGGCGCCTTGATGGGTGAAGGTTGCGAGCTTCATGGGTGGTGTCCTTCTTACCGTTTCTTTTCACCTCCCCCTTGTGGGGAGGTCGGATCGCATTTGCGATCCGGGTGGGGGCGCGGCGCTCAACAAGGCGAGTGCCGAAGATTTCGCGAAGAGCCCCCCACCCGAAACGCGTTCCGCGTTTCGACCTCCCCACGAGGGGGAGGTGTAGATAAAGAGAGCCTGACCTGTTCAACTTCCCATCGTCGGCGGCGCGTCGGGGCCCCATTGCCGGCCCAGCAACTCCGAGAGGCCCTGAACGTTGGGCGGGGTTTCATTGTTGAAGAGATCGCCGTCGGTCCAATGCTCGACGGTGTGGCCCCACGGGTCGCGCCAATAGTCGAAAATCTGACTGCCGAGAATGTGCCGTCCGACGCCCCATTCATGGCGGCGGCCCGCATCGACGAGATGCTGATGACCGGCCATCAGATCGTCGAGATTGGCGACCTCGAAAGCCGCGTGATTGAAGCCGGGCTTGCCGGTGCCGACGAGAAACAACGTGTGATGATCGACATGCATCGCGCCGCGATCGCAACGCATGAAGGCGCCGAGCGGTGCATCGGGCGCAAGCGCGATTTCATCGGAGGTGACGAAGCCGAGGCGGCTCTTGTACCAGGCTTCGCTCTTGCGGAAATCCGTGACGTTGAGCACCGCGTGGCCGAGACGCTTCACCTGCGACGGGCCCGGCGCGACGCGCAGCGGTTCTCCGGCGCGGATGCGCGCGTCGCCGTCATTGTGAACGAGTTTGCGCGAGGTCGGCAAAGGCGCAGGCGCGCTCTGCCCGGCAATGACATCGACGGGGAAACCGTCAGGGTCGATAAGGCGCACGATCTTGCCGCCGCCCGGCGCGGAACTGTCTTCGACCGCGACGTTATTTTCCGAGGCGAGCCGCGCGAGGTCGTCGAGGCTTTCGGCATAAAAGCCGAGGCCGATGAAACCGGGCTCGCCCTTTTCCGTCACATGCAGAAAGGGATGCGCGTCGCTGCCGCGCGCATAGAGCGTGCTGCCGGTCTTCTCAGCGATGCTGACGCCGAACTCGTTGAGGAATGTCTCCATCTCGCCAAGGTCAGGCGCGCGGAAACGCACATAGGCAATGTCGGTGACGCGGATCATAGAAATCTCCCGTGCCCAAGAAGGGTGACGCCGTCGATGCTGAACGGCCTTTTGAGAATGCGGTCTATCTCGGCGGGCTTGAGCCCGAGCCCTTGCAGCAGCACGACCGTCATTTCGCGGGCATAGCCCTCGCCGCGCGCAATCTCTTCGCCCGCGCCCGTATCCAGCAGATGACGCATGGCGACCGTCGTTACGCCGACGATGAGATGCAGCGCCGCCTCGGCGCTCGGCACGCGGATACGCTCTTGCGCGAGGCCGTCTTTCAGATCGCCTAGCAGATGCCGGTTGGCGCCGCCCGTCGCTTCCGTGCCGCCATTATACATCCGCGCCAGCATGCGGGCGTGAACCGGATCGCGGACGACCATCGCCATGAAAAGGCGCGCACCGCGCGAAACGCGTTCGGCCGGATCGTCGATGCCGCGATTGATTTCCTCGACCGCCGCATTGAGCTGATGGCGGATGCCGGAGGCGACGGCGCGCGCGATGTCGGCGCGGTCGGTGAAGTAATTATAGAAGGTGCCCTTGGCGACGCCCGCGAGATCGACGATCTCGTCGATGGTCGTGGCGTCGACGCCTTGCTTTGCAAAGAGCCGCGTCGCCGCCTCGATGAGGATGAGCCGCATGCGCTCGCGGCGCGGCGAGTGCGCGTCGTCGATTTTCGCGGTGGCGGCTTTGACGGCCATGGCGGTCTCCCCATCCTCAATATGACTATATAGTCATTTAGTGACTGTTTAGTCAAGTGAGGATTGAAGG
>DASYEM010000004.1:0-25741 GCA_036499025.1 Parvibaculum sp.
TGCATTGCCCGGCAAGTTGCTCGGCGGTATGTCGGGCTTCATGGTCGATGGTTATGGCGCGCCGGGCCCGATCCGCGATTTCGTCATGGCGCATGCCCCCTCGCTCACCGAAAAAACGGCGGGCTACGTGCCCTTCTTCCTCACCACGGGCTCGATGGGCCTGCCCGCTATCGCGCTGATCCTCTACCTGCGTCGATACGACCGCTCATCCAGACCCGCTTGATTCGAACGGCGGTTGTACCGGCCTCCTTCGTCGCCATATAAATCCATCAGGAAACCCAAGTCCTTTCAGGCGCTTAGAAGCGTCACACCGTTGCCGCACAAACGCGCGACAAGGGTGCGCAAACCTCCCGCCCTCGGTTGGCTTTGTGACGGTATAATGAAAGGATGACGGGCATGGCCGGTCTGACATTGATGGCCAAAGTCGCGGAAAACCGGCTCCGGGCGAGCCTCGGACCGGTTTCGGGAGGAACCTCCGCCAGAAGCAGGAGCTTGGGGCGCGGGGAGATAACGGGGTCTGAGTTCATGACGTTGCCGGGCGCCGACGCGACCGTCGCACATATCCATTCCGGCAAAAGTCCCGGCGCATCCGGCGTTGCGACGCCGATGAGCTTTGGCCGCAAGGGCACGCTCGAGGTGCGCATCGCCACGACCGCCGCCGAGATCGACGCCGCGCAGGCTCTGCGCTACCGCGTCTTCTACGAGGAAATGTCGGCGACGCCCGATGCGGAGACGCGGGCCTCAAAGCGCGACGTCGATCGCTTCGACGCCTTTTGCGATCATCTTCTCGTTGTCGATCACAAGCTCGACGGGGCCGAAGGCGACGCCTTCAAGCCCGAAGCCGTGGTCGGCTGCTATCGCCTGCTCCGTCAGGAAGTGGCCGAGCAGAATGGCGGCTTTTATACCGCCAGCGAATACGACATCGCGCCGCTGCTGGCGCGCGCCGGGCCCGAGATGAATTTCCTCGAACTTGGCCGCTCCTGCGTGCTGCCGCCCTATCGCAACAAGCCCACCGTCGAATTGCTCTGGCACGGCATCGCGCAATATGTGGCGAGCCGCAATCTCGACGTGATGTTCGGCTGCGCCAGTTTTGAAAACACCGATCCGCAAGAGCTGGCGCTGCCGCTCTCCTATCTGCATCATTTTCACATGACGCCGAAGGACTGGTATGTCCGCGCCCTCGACGACCGTTTCGTCGAGATGAACCTGATCGCAAAAGAAGACATCAATCCGCGCGAGGCCTGGCGCGCTTTGCCGCCCATGATCAAAGGCTATCTGCGCGCGGGCTGCTATATCGGCGACGGCGCGGTGATCGACCGGCAGTTCGGCACGACCGACGTGCTGATCCTCTTCCCGGTCGCGCAAATCTCGGAACGCTACCTGACGAAATTCGGCTCGACGCCCGCCTGAGCTTCCAGGCTTGATCCTTCGAGACGCCGCTAAAGCGGCTTCTCAGGATGAGGATTGATTTCTGAGTTAATCCTCATCCTGAGGAGCGTCCGCGTAGCGGACGCGTCTCGAAGGACGAGGCCTCGGCTACCGACCCCCGTCATTGCGAGCGAAGCGAAGCAATCCAGAAGCCGCGAACTCGGGCTGGATTGCCACGCCCTTCGGGCTCGCAATGACAATAAGGAAATCGAACGCCAAACCCGCGGACCTCACTCCACCGTGATCGTGATCTTCTTCGACACGAGCGGCTTGGCGTGCGGCACATGGGACGCATCGCCCATGATGAGCTGCAGCGTATGCTTGCCGGGCTTGAGGGCGACCGTTGTCTGCGTCTGCCCGCCGCCGAAATGAATGTGATTGTCGTCGGCCGGCAGCGGATCGTTAAGCTCATCGCCCGTCGGCGCATCGGCATCGATCAGCAAATGATGGTGCCCGGTCTTCGGCTTCGAAACGCCGGCGGGCGCGATGCCCATGCCCTTTAATCCAAAAAGCACCGTCACCGGACTTTTGACCGTCGCGCCATCGGCGGGAGAGATGATGTAGGCCTCGGCGTCGGCGGGCCACGGGCTTGCGCTCTCTTCTGCTTGCGCGGGAAGGGAAGAAGAGGCTCCCGCCAGCATGAGGGCGGCGGCAAGCGTCGCGGACCTGATTGTTGCGGATTTCGTCAAGCGCATTGTCTTCTCCCGTTTTCTGGAGAAGCATCTTCGCTTCCGAAGGCGGCAAGGGCAAGCCTCGCCGCCTTCGGAAGCGTGAAGAGAGCTTAAGCGCCGACGTGAATGCCGCCGAGGCTGCCGAGCAGTCCGAAGACCTGCAACAGCCAGAGCACGACCACGATCACAACGACGACGTTGAGGATCTGTTTGATCTTGCTATCCATCGGAATGTAGTTGTTGACGAGCCACAGCAGCACGCCGATAACGACCAGGATCACGATGAGATTGATTAAGGGCATAATTGTTTCCTCGCTTTGATCCTGTAAAACGCCCATGCGCCCGCTTCGTTCCGTCTGCGGCGGAACGTTGCACTAATTGACCGGATTAATGAGGTTACCTAGCTGCCATTCTTAGGCGTATCGGCAATCGTTATGCCGCTGGCGAATGCACTGATATCGCCTTCGGAGGGTGATGAAGTATTGCTTTCGTCATCGGGCGGAGTGTTTCCGGCGATCGACTCCTGCTCGATTTTAAACTTCTCTTTCTCCGCAACCCATCTCGCACTCAGTGCGTTAAGCCTCGCATCATAGTTGCTAGGACGATTCTGAAAAGAAGCTTCGTTGCAAGCATGAATGAACGGCCTAAAGAGAAACTGCTCATTATCCGAAATGAACAACTCACAAAAATCTCGAATGTCCTCGACGGCCAAAGCATCAGGATGTTTGGTAATTTTGTCCTCGGAGCGGATCAAGCCGTCGCCAGAGGTCGTATCAATCCAAAAAATGGGGTATGGCTTCCCGCCCAAAACACCTTTCAATTCGTGTTTACCGGCGAAGTAAATTTTCAGTCGTACCGTTGGCGGCGCCGCAACGGTTGAAAGCACGAGTGCTGTTTCAATTGATATTGGAAATCGTCGCGGAGTCGCATAGGTAGCAAGCCGAAAACCCGTATCAATTGACGGTCCTATAAAATCTTGGATCAAACCATTCTCACCGGGATTTTGGGCTTCCTTTTCCAAATAATAAAAATGATTGAATTGAGGCCCTCGTCCCGTATCGAGGGTTAAGCTGTTTTCTTTGACGCTCGATCGAAAAATAATTTCGTGATTAGCGATCGGAAATCCAGCGATCCAAGCTGTACCTTTCACGTCCAAGGGACTTTTATTTTGTTTTAGAATCTCCCGATATTCGCGAATAGCCTCCATCCACGCGATGATGCAGGAATAGATTTGATCCGGCTGGTTAATTTCTTTGACGTACAGAAGCTCGTCACCGTTGGTTTTCCAGAGCACCGGATCAGGTCCTGATGTCCAGCCAACAGGCTTCTGAGTATCTGTATTGTATTGAGCCCAGCGATTTGCAAATAGAGATTCGAAATCGAGATAAAAGCCAGCAACTGGTGAAAACCATTTAGGGCCGAGGCTCTTGAGATCTTCGTCCTCCTTCGGAGGATCCAAAGGGAAAAAGCCACTTTGTTTGAGTTTTGTAGACCCAACCAAATCTGCACTCAAAAACAAACGAAGTTTGGGCTGCAAGAAAGCTCGCACGTCCGCAAATGGGTCGCTTTTTACTTGTGTCATAGCTAGGTCAAATTAAGAGCTTTAGCCCTAGTCTGCGCCGCCAAAGCGGACACTCCGAAGACTTTTGCTATAGTGAAAAAATCGCCGGGGCGCTTGCTAAATTCTATTCGAAATTTTTCTTCCGGCATTAGGAAAGCCGCTGCAAACCAATTAGCTTCCCATTCGGCTCGATCAGACCCGTAACGGTTCGCTTTTAATTTAAGCGGCCCATTGCCTGGTGTACGATTCGGCCAAAGATAATGAAGCACGTAGTGCCCTAACTCGTGCGCTATCGTAAACCGATCTCGTTCGAGACTTGTGTCATTGGCGACATAAATTTGGAAGTTATTTTCGGCATCAACTTTCAGAGAACCGGAATCTGAGTCACTCCAGAAGTCTCGATACAAAATATTTCCGCCGATACTCTTTATGATAAAGCCCAGATCGCCGCCCGGGCTATAGCCAAGTTGCTGCCCAATGCTCTCGGCAAGTTGATAAACAGATTCTTTTGTCAAATTGGAAGGCTTCGGAGGCGCGTAATCGATATCGCTCACGAGTTCACCGTCCTCTTTGTTTGACTGCCATGTTGGCTCATTTTAGTCCGAATCAGGACTATATCATAATCAAATAGGATAGTAATCCTATTTGATTATGACGGGTATATCTTCAACGGTCGAGGTTGTAAGCCGCGATCGCCGCCATGTTGACGAGGTCGGAAACGTTCGATCCGATGGGCGCGATCTGCACCGAACGCTTCAGGCCGACAAGCAGCGGTCCCACCAGCGTCGACTGGCCAAGCACTTTCAGAAGCTTGGTCGAAATCGCGGCCGAATGGATTGCCGGCATGATGAGGACATTGGCCGTGTCGCTGAGGCGGCAGAACGGATAGAGCGCCATCGCCTCGCGGTTCAAGGCGACGTCGGCGGCCATTTCGCCGTCATATTCGAAATCGACCTTGCGCGCATCGAGAATGGCGACCGCCTCGCGCAGACGTTCCGAGCGCTCATGCATCGGATTGCCGAAGGTCGATGACGACAGCATGGCGACGCGCGGCTCATAGCCGAGACGCCGCGCCACGTCCGCCGCCGAGACGGCGATGTCGGCCAGTTCTTCCGCCGTCGGCATTTCATGCACGTTGGTGTCGGCGACGAGCACCGTCTGTCCACGCGCGACGACGAGCGTCACGCCGATGACGCGGCGGCCTTCGATGGGATCAATGACGCGCAGCACATCTTCAAGCGCCACCGCGTAATTGCGCGTGACGCCCGTGACCATCGCGTCTGCATCGCCCATCTCGACCATGCAGGCCGAGAAGATGTTGCGGTCGTTGTTGACGAGACGCGTGCAGTCGCGCGTCAGATAGCCCTGACGCTGCAAACGCTTGTAGAGGAATTCCGCATATTGCCCGGCCTGCGGCGCGTTGCGCGCATTGCGGATGTCGAGACCGATATTCGGATCGAGGCCGATATTGCGCAGCGTGTCGCGGATCTGTTCCTCGCGGCCGACAAGGATCGGATGGCCGAGGCCGGTATCGCGGAAAGTGATCGCGGCGCGGATGACGCCTTCTTCCTCGCCTTCGGCGAAGACGACGCGTTTGGGATCGCGGCGCACCTTGTCGACGATGACCTGCAACAGCCCGGCCGTTGGCGACAGACGCGCCGACAGCGTGTTCTTATAGGCTTCCATATCGACGATCGGATGGCGCGCGACGCCGCTATCCATCGCCGCCTTGGCGACGGCGGGCGGAATTTCGCGGATCAGGCGCGGATCGAAAGGCACCGGAATGATATATTGCGGGCCGAAGCGCGGGCGCTCGCCCTGATAGGCGGCGGCGACTTCATCGGGCACGTCTTCGCGCGCCAGCTTGGCCAGAGCCTCGGCGCAGGCGATTTTCATTTCCTCATTGATCTGCGTCGCGCGCACGTCGAGCGCGCCGCGGAAGATATAGGGAAAGCCCAGCACGTTGTTGACCTGGTTGGGATAATCCGAACGGCCGGTCGCGACGATGGCGTCGTCGCGGATCTGCGCCACTTCTTCCGGCGTGATTTCGGGATCGGGATTGGCCATGGCGAAAATGATCGGCTTCGGCGCCATCGACTTGATCATCTTCGGCGTCAGCGCGCCCTTGGCCGAAAGACCGAGCACGACGTCGGCCCCGTCCATCGCGTCTTCGAGCGTCCGCGCCTTGGTGACGATGGCATGCGCCGACTTCCACTGGTTCATGCCTTCGACGCGGCCCTGATAGATGACGCCCTTGGTGTCGCAAAGCAGCGCGTTCTCATGCGGCAGGCCCAGCGCCTTGATGAGTTCGAGGCAGGCGATGCCCGCCGAACCCGCGCCGTTGACGACGACCTTGACGTCCTTGATGTCGCGCCCGGTGAGATAGAGCGCGTTGATGAGACCCGCCGCCGTGATGATCGCCGTGCCGTGCTGGTCGTCGTGAAAGACCGGAATGTTCATCAGCTCGCGCAAGCGGCTTTCGATGATGAAGCAATCGGGGGCTGAAATATCTTCGAGATTGATGCCGCCGAAAGACGGTCCGAGATAGCGCACCGCGCCGATGAATTCCTCGACGTCCTTGGTGTCGACTTCAAGGTCGATGCAATCGACGTCGGCGAAACGCTTGAAGAGAACCGCCTTGCCTTCCATCACGGGCTTTGAGGCCAGCGCGCCGAGATCGCCAAGACCGAGAATGGCCGTGCCGTTCGAGATCACCGCGACCATGTTGCCCTTGGTCGTATAGTCGTAAGCCGCGTCGGGGTTCTCCGCGATGGCGCGCACCGGCACCGCGACGCCGGGCGAATAGGCGAGCGCCAGATCGTGCTGGGTCGCCATCGGCTTCGTCGGGTTGATCTCGAGCTTTCCGGGCTTTCCCATCGAGTGGAAAAGCAGGGCTTCCTCGTCGGTAAACTGGCGGCGCTTCTTGCTCATAATGACTTTATTCCGGGGGCTTCGGCCCCAAAGTTGTCCACAGGCAGGCAAGCCGCTTTTT
The DNA here is from genome assembly GCA_036499025.1 of Parvibaculum sp. Lineage (GTDB taxonomy): Bacteria > Pseudomonadota > Alphaproteobacteria > Parvibaculales > Parvibaculaceae > Parvibaculum. The sequence goes on from DASYEM010000004.1 coordinate 6,653, forward strand.
AGGCCGCTCCCCTTTCAATAACAAGCGAAGTTGACGCATTTAGCCTCTCTGCGCCCCTTCGCCGCCCCCTTTTCGGGGGGTGGGTATCTGTTAGTCTGCGGCCATGCCGAAGCCCGAACTCGAAGCCCCGCCCAATTCCCCGGAAATATCCGGCGACGAGCCCGACGAGGGTCCGCGCGCCGCCGCCACGCCCTTTGCCGTGCCCGCCGACGCGACGCCGATGATGGCGCAATATCTGGAGATCAAGCGGGCCTATCCCGACGCGATCCTGTTTTACCGCATGGGCGATTTCTACGAGATGTTCTTCGACGATGCGGTGAAGGCGGCCGAGACGCTGAACATCGCGCTGACCAAGCGCGGCAAGCATCTCGGTCAGGACATCGCCATGTGCGGCGTGCCGGTCCATTCGCATGAGAACTATCTCGAGCGCCTGATCCGCCATGGGCACAAGGTCGCCGTTTGCGAACAGACCGAGGACCCGGCGGAAGCCAAAAAAAGAGGCGCGAAGTCGGTCGTCCGCCGCGAGGTGATCCGCCTCGTGACGCCGGGCACCCTCACCGAAGACACGCTGCTCGACGCGCGCGCCCATAATTATCTGGCGGCGCTCGCCCGCACGGCGTCGGACGGCGCGCTGGGTCTTGCCTGGGCCGATGTCTCGACCGGCGAATTTGAAGTGACGCTGGTCGATCCCGGCGCGCTCGGCGCGGAGCTTGCGCGCCTCGATCCCGGCGAATTGCTGGTCGCCGACGGATTGCTCCGCGACGACCCCCAAAGCGACAATACTTTTCGTGTGACGCTCGACAATCATGCCCGCGCGTTGACGGCGCTTCCCTCGTCGCGTTTCGATTCAAGCGCGGGCGAGCGGCGGCTGAAAGCCCATCTCGGCGTCGGCGCGCTCGACGGTTTCGGCAGTTTTTCCAAAGCCGAAATCGCCGCCATGGGCGCGCTTCTCGATTACGTCGAGCTGACGCAGGTCGGGCGCATGCCCGCGCTGACGCCGCCGCGCCGCGTCGCCACCGCTTCGGCCATGCAGATCGACGCGGCGACCCGCGCCAATCTCGAACTCGTCAAAACGCTGAAAGGCGAAACGCGCGGCAGTCTCTTTGCCGTGATCGACCGCACGGTGACGGGGGCAGGCGCGCGCGAACTCGGCGGACGCCTCGCAGCTCCCTTGACCGATCCGCTGGAAATCAACCACCGCCTCGACGCCGTCGAATGGTGCCTCGACGCGCGCGACCTGCGAGCAAAAATTCGCGCGCTGCTGAAAGCCGCGCCCGACATGGCGCGCGCCCTGTCGCGTCTCTCGCTCGGGCGCGGCGGCCCGCGCGACCTCGCCGCGATCCACGACGGCCTTGCCGCCGGTCACGAACTGGCCTCGCTGCTCGATGCCGCGCCGGTGGCGCTGCTGCCTTTGCCCGACAACATCGCGGGCATCGCCGCGAACCTGCGCGGCGCCGCCGGTCAGTTGCATGACCGCCTTGCCGACACGCTCGCCGACGATTTGCCGCTCATCGCCCGCGACGGCGGCTTCATCGCCAAAGGCGTCTCCGCGCCCCTCGACGAACTCCGCATGTTGCGCGATGAAAGCCGCCGGTTGATCGCGGGCCTGCAAACGAAATATGCCGACGGCACAGGCGTTTCAGCACTCAAAGTACGCCACAATAACGTGTTGGGTTTCTACATCGAAGTCGCCCCGCGCCATGCCGACCGCTTGATGGGCGATACGGGCTACATCCATCGTCAGACGCTCGCCAATGCCGTGCGCTTCACGACGCCCGAGCTTGCCGACCTCGCCAGCCGCATCGCCGAAGCCGCGGGCCGCGTTCTCGAACTCGAACTCGGATTGTTCGATGAACTGGTCGCCGCGACGCTCGAAAAGGCCGCCGCCATCTCCCGCGCCGCCACCGCGCTCGGCATGCTCGATGCGACGGCCGCGCTGGCCGAACTCGCCGCCGAACGCCGCTACCGTCGTCCCCGCGTCGATGCGAGCCTCGCCTTCGAGATCAAGGGCGGCCGCCATCCCGTCGTCGAAGCGGCGCTTGAGCGCGAGGCTTCCGCCACGCCTTTCGTGCCGAACGATTGCAACCTTTCGGAAAAAAGCCTCTGGCTCCTCACCGGCCCGAACATGGCCGGCAAATCGACTTTCCTGCGCCAGAATGCGCTCATCGCCATCATGGCGCAGATGGGCAGCTTCGTCCCCGCCGAGGACGCGCATATCGGCACGGTGGATCGTCTGTTCAGCCGCGTCGGCGCGGCGGACGATCTGGCGCGCGGGCGTTCGACCTTCATGGTCGAAATGGTCGAGACGGCGGCGATCCTCAATCAGGCGGGTCCGCGCTCGCTGGTCATCCTCGATGAAATCGGACGCGGCACGGCGACCTTCGACGGCTTGTCGATCGCCTGGGCCGCCGTCGAGCATCTGCACGAGACGAACAAATCCCGCGCGCTTTTCGCCACGCATTACCACGAGCTGACGGCGCTCGCCAAAAAACTCCCGCATCTCACCAACGCGACGATGCGCGTCAAGGAATGGGAGGGCGATGTCGTCTTCCTGCATGAAGTCGCATCGGGCGCGGCGGATCGCTCCTACGGCATTCAGGTGGCAAAGCTCGCAGGCCTCCCCCCCGCCGTCATCGCCCGCGCCCAATCGGTTCTGACCGCGCTCGAGAAAGGCGGCCAGAGCAACCGCGCCAACACGCTGATCGACGACCTGCCGCTTTTTTCCGCGACCGCAAAGCCAGCGCTTCTTGCGCCAAAGGAGAGCGCCGCCGAGACGGAGCTGAAAAAAATCAACCCTGACGAGTTGACGCCGAAAGAGGCATTGGAATTGCTCTACCGGCTGAAAACGTTGACGGCGAAAGAATGAGACAGACAGCCGGCGCCATTTTTGTGAAAGATGGAAAAGTGCTTCTGGGAAAGCGCGCCTCGCACAAAGCTTCATACCCCGATTGCTGGGACATCATCGGCGGTCATGTCGAGCAAGGCGAGACGGTGGAGCAAGCGCTGGTCCGCGAGGCGCAGGAGGAAGTCGGCCTCACGCCCTTGAAGTTCGCGGCGATGGGCAGCTTCCGCGAGCGGCTTTACGGCGAGGCGACGCATCATGTTTTCGCAGTCGAGGAATGGAGCGGCGGCGAGCCTTGCCTGCTCGGCGACGAGCACACGCAGATCGGCTGGTTCAGCGTCGAAGACGCCTGCGCTCTGGAAGCTCTCGCCGCCGCTGAATATCGCGAACTCTTCAGACGCCTGCTGCCCGCTGAAGGCGCCGCCGCCGCAAGATCAAAGCGTATCGGGCTTCACATATAAATCGGATACCGCCGCCTGCAGGTTTTGCGCGCCAACGACAGGCTTGCCGTTGTCGCAATCCTGCGCGCCGGTCTTGTATGCGCTGCTCGCCTTCTGCCAATAGGGCAGGCCCTCCTTGAAGGGCTTCAGTTGCGTGAACTGCGTGTCGAGCTTGTTGCAGAGCTGTGCCGCCTGATCCTTGGACATCTCCGCCGTGGCGGCATAAGCCGTCGTCATCGAGGCGATGGTGAAAGCGGCCGCAAGGCCGATCAGAATTCTACTCATGATTATCTCCCGTTGTTTTGAAACGGGCGTGGGAGCGGGGAGTCGAAAGAAGGGACTGCGCGCTACCGCCCGCATCATCAAAAGATAAGCACGATGGCCGCGCGGGAAAATACGGCTCCGCTTTAAATCTTCGTAACCGGCCGTTCATCTGCCTGCAATGTGAGCCATCCGTATAAAGAAAAACGGCGCATCCCGTGAGGAACGCGCCGCAAGTTTTCACCCGTGAAGGTGAGGGGGGAACATAGAGGGGAGGGTAGTAAGAATTATTGGGCGGTGGCGGGTGCCGCTTCCTTCTTCGCCTTCTTGTGCGCCGTATGCTTGTGCGTCGCGTGCTTTGCCTTGGTGGGGCTTGCCGTGGTCGCCGTGCCGCTCATGGCGGCGGGCGTTTTCGAGGCGGGAGCGGCCATCTGGTCGGCGGCGAAAGCCGGGCCGGCGATCAGCGACGCGGCGACGGCTGCAAGCGCGAGCTTCTTCAACATGTCTACAGTCTCCATAAGGCGTGTCCGGCGGTGCCGCGATGCGCGCGGCGGGGCTCGGGTGCCTGAGCCGAGGGCGGGGCTGCCCTCGGGAGAGAGGCTCGTCCCGTGGCCGGGCGGCTTGCTGGCGAGAATGTGGCTGAACGGTGGTTCGCCGTGAAACCTTCGTAATGCGGCGGACAGGTCTGCGTAATGTGTCGCGCGCCCGCTGCCTTCGCGGTTAAGATTTGGCGCCGCCGGGCGTCAACGCCATATTCGCAAAGCCTGTCGTATTTTATCTGTAGACTGTCCCCCGCGCCTTCTTGAATCGGCGGAAACCGGAGATCTGAAACCATGGGCCGCATGTTGCCCAGCCTCCTCGAAATCGTCGATCCGGGCCGCCTGAAAAAGCGGCTCGAAGCCGCCGCGTCTCTCGAAGGCGAAGCGCAGAAGCGCGCCCTTGTCGAGGTGTTGAAGGCGACCTTGGCCGCCGGCCGCGCCAAGGCGCGCGAGCGGCTGGAGCAAGGCGCCCATCGCGGCCGCGTCTGCGCCGAAAGCCTCTGCTATCTGCAAGACACGATCATTCGCGCGCTTCACGGCTTCGCGCTCGAAAACGTTTTCCCGGTCGCCAATCCGAGCAAGGCGGAAAACCTCTCCATCGCCGCCGTCGGCGGTTATGGGCGCGGCACGCTCGCCCCCGGCTCCGACATCGATCTCCTGTTCCTGCTTCCCTACAAGCAGACCCCCTGGGGCGAGAGCGTCGTCGAATACATGCTCTATGTGCTCTGGGATCTCGGCCTGAAAGTGGGTCACTCGACGCGCACGGTGACCGACTGCATCCGCCTGTCGCGCGAGGATTTCACCATCCGCACCGCGCTTCTCGAAGCGCGTTATCTCGACGGCGACGAAAAACTTTTCAGCGAACTGGAAAAGCGCTTCGACGAGGAAGTCGTCAAAGGCACCGGCAATGAATTCGTCGAAGCCAAACTCGCCGAGCGCGACACGCGCCATGCCCGCGCGGGCGAGAGCCGCTATCTGGTCGAACCGAACGTCAAGGAAGGCAAGGGCGGTCTGCGCGATCTCAACACGCTCTTCTGGATCGCGAAATATCTCTACCGCGTCAAGCAATCCTCCGACCTCGTGAAAGAGGGCGTCTTCACCCGCGAGGAATATGCGACCTTCCGCAAGGCCGAAGATTTCCTCTGGGCCGTTCGCTGCGAGCTGCACTTCCTGACGGGCCGCGCCGAGGAGCGCATCACCTTCGATCTGCAAACCGAAATGTCGAGCCGTCTGGGCTATCACGGCCATGCCGGATTGAAGGCGGTCGAACGCTTCATGAAGCACTATTTCCTCATCGCCAAGGACGTCGGCGATCTGACGCGCATTTTCTGCGCCGCGCTCGAAGATCAGGAGCGCAAGAAGAAGCCCGGCATCGGCCGCTTCATGCAGAAGCTCAGGCGCAAGAAGATCATCCGGGGCTTCAAGCTCGAAAGCGGCCGCCTCGCCTTCACCAACGACAAGGCAATCGAGAACGATCCGGTCAATCTCATTCGCATCTTCCATGTCGCCGATGCCGACGAACTCGAAATCCATCCCGACGCGCTGAAACTCGTGACGCGCTCGCTGAAATATATCGGCGCGGAATTGCGCAGCGACGAGGAGGCAAACCGCCTCTTCCGCGAGATCCTGACCTCGCGCAAAGACCCCGAGCGCACCTTGCGCCTGATGAACGAGGCGGGTGTGCTTGGCCGCTTCGTGCGCGACTTCGGCCGCATCGTCGCGCTGATGCAGTTCAACATGTATCATCACTACACGGCGGACGAGCATCTGCTGCGCGCCATCGGCATTCTGTCCGAAGTCGAAAAGGGCGGCGAGAATAACGATCATCCGATGGCGACCGAGATCATGTCGAAGGTCCAGAGCCGCGAAGTGCTTTACCTGGCGGTCTTCCTGCACGACATCGCCAAGGGCCGCGAAGAGGATCACTCGGATGCGGGCGAGCGTATCGCGCGCCATCTCTGCCCGCGTCTCGGCATGGGGGCGGGCGAAACCGAAAGCGTCGCCTGGCTGGTCAAAAACCATCTGGTGATGAGCGACGTCGCCCAGCGCCGCGACATTTCCGATCCGCGCACCGTGAAGGATTTCGCCGATCTGGTGCAAAGCCCCGAACGGCTGAAAATGCTCTTCGTGCTGACCGTCGTCGATATCAAGGCGGTCGGCCCCGGCGTCTGGAACGGCTGGAAGGCGCAGCTTCTGCGCGAACTCTATTTCGAAACCGCCGCTCTGTTGCAGGGCGGCGAGGGCGCGGTGAACCGTGCGGGCCGCGTCGCCGAAGCGAAAGAGGCGCTGGGCAAGCGTCTGGCCGATTGGTCCGACGCCGCGCGCGCCGTTTACAAGGCCCGCCATACCGACGCTTATTGGCTGGCTTTCGACACCGACACGCAAGAGCGCCATGCGCGTTTCATCGACGCGGCGAAGGATGCGGGGCTGACGATTGCCGCCCAGCCCGAGCCGACGCGCGACGTCACGGTGCTGACGCTTTATGCGCAGGACCATCCGGGTCTCTTCTCGCGTTTCGCGGGCGCCTGCGCGATCCTCGGCATGAACATCGTGGACGCAAAGATCTTCACCACCCGCGACGGCATGGCGCTCGACATGCTCTGGGTGCAAGACGAGGCGGGCGGGGCGATTTCAGAACCGCGCCGCATCAAGCGTCTGGAAGAGACGATCCGCAAGGTGCTGGCGGGCGAAGTCCTGCCGCCCGAACTGATCGAACAGCGCTTCAAGGGCGAAAACCGCACCGAGGCTTTCTCGATCGCGCCGCAGGTCTTCATCGACAATGAAGCGTCCGAAGCCTACACGGTGATCGAGGTGAACGGCCTCGACCGTCCGGGCCTCGTCCATGCGCTGACCAAGGCGCTTTTCCATCTCGGCCTCACCATCGGCTCGGCCCATATCACGACCTATGGCGAACGCGCGGTCGACGTCTTCTATGTGAAGGACGTGATCGGCCACAAGGTCACCAACGCCAACAAGCGCAAAGCCGTCGAACGCCATCTTCTCGAAGCATTGGCCGACCCGACCCAGAACGCGCGCCCCGCGAAATCCCGCCGCCGCGAAGAAATCGTAGCCGCCGAATGATGAGCAGCTCTTCTCCTCTTCTTCTTTCCCCCTCCCCCCTTGAGGGGGAGGCGGGAACGCGGAGCGCGTTCCGGGAGGGGGGGCTTCTTCGCAAAACTCTTTTTTCTAGGCTCGCCTTTTTCCCGGCTTCCGTCATTGCGAGCTCCGAAGGGGCGCGGCAATCCAGAGCCGCAGAGATAGAAAGAACTGGATTGCTTCGGGCTTTCAGCCCTCGCAATGACGAGAACGCGAGCGCAGCATCTTTCGCCGCAGGCCCTGCCGAATGAGCCTCATCCGTTCAGCCGCGACCGTCGGCGGCACGACGTTCCTCAGCCGCATCCTCGGCTTTGTCCGCGACATGATGGTGGCCTCCGCCATCGGCACCGGGCCGATTGCCGACGCCTTCTTCGTCGCCTTCCGTTTCCCGAACATGTTCCGTTCGATCTTTGCCGAAGGCGCGTTCAACTCCGCCTTCGTGCCGCTCTTTGCCAAGCGGCTCGAAGGCGAGGGTGTGCCTTCCGCGCGGCGTTTCGCCGAGGAAGCGACGTCGGCGCTGCTCTTCGTGCTGCTGATCCTGACGGTTCTCGCCATGGTTTTCATGCCCGCGCTGATGCATGTCTTCGCGCCGGGCTTCGGCGACGATCCGCAAAAGCGCGTCTGGGCGATCCAGTTCAGCCGCGTCACCTTTCCCTATCTTCTGTTCATTTCGCTGACCGCCGTGCAGGCCGCGATCCTGAATTCGCTGGGCAAGTTTTTCGCGGGCGCCGCAGCGCCTGTGATGCTCAACGTGACGATGATCGTCGCGCTGTTTTTCGTCGTCCCCTTCTCGACCAATCCGGGCCTCGCGCTGTCATGGGGCGTCTGCATCGCCGGCGTCGTGCAATTCATTTGGCTCGCCATTTCCTGCCAGCGCGCGGGCATGACCCTGCATCTGCGCGCGCCCCGTTTCACGCCCGATGTGCGCCGCCTGTTGAAGCTCGGCGTGCCGGGCGTCATCGCGGGCGGCATCGGTCAGGTCAACCTGACCGTCGGCACCATGATCGCGACGCTTCAGGCGGGCGCGGTGTCGTGGCTCTATTACGCCGACCGCATTTATCAGTTGCCGCTCGGCGTCGTCGGCATTGCCATCGGCGTCGTGCTGCTCCCCGATCTCTCGCGCCGCCTGCGCGCCAATGACGATGCGGGCGCGCTCCGCAGCCTCAACCGCGCGCTCGAATTCGCGATGTTGCTCACCGTGCCCGCCGCCGTGGCGCTCGCCGTCATTCCGCACGACATCATCAAGGTGCTGTTCGAGCGCGGCCGTTTCCATGCGGGCGACACCGACAAGACGGCGTTGGCGCTGGCGATCTATGCCGTGGGCTTGCCCGCCTTCGTCCTCAACAAGGTCTTCTCGCCCGCCTTCTTCGCCCGCGAGAACACATGGACGCCGCTGAAATTCGCAGGCGCCAGCGTCGCCGTGAATGTCGCAACGAGCTTCTTCCTTTTCCAGTTCATCGGCTTTCCGGGCATCGCCTGCGGCACCACGATCGCGGCCTGGACCAACACGATCCAGTTGGGCGTCCGCCTCTGGCGTCACGGCCACTTCACGCCCGACGCTCAGTTGAAAGCGCGCCTGCCGCTGACTTTGCTCGCGTCCGCAGGCATGGGCGCGGCGCTCTGGGTCGGCTCGATCCTGCTCGCGCCCGCCTTCCATTTGCATTTCATCGCCAGCGTCTGCGTCCTCACCGCCCTCATCGCCGGCGGCCTCATCGTCTACGCCCTCTTCTGCGAATTCACCGGCGCGGCAAAACTCGCCGACATCCGCCGCGCAGTGCGGCGGGGGTGAGGCCGCCCGTCTTTCCACCCTCCCTCAAGGGGAGGGTGGGAGTTTCAGGAAAACCGGAAAACAAAAAGCTGCGGCCCCGGCAACTTTCCCCCGCCGGGCCATCAGCGAAGCTGAGCGCTTTCAAAAAAAAGCTGCGGCCCCGGCAACTTTCCCTCGCCGGGCCATCAGCGTAGCTGAGCGCTTTCAAAAAAAAGCTGCGGCCCCGGCAACTTTCCCTCGCCGGGGCCGCGTCTTGCGCGCAACTGAGGAAGGAGAACTTACTCAGCCGCGCCGCGAAGATCTTTCAATCCGAGCCGTTGCGCGACGCCTGCTCCGTAAGCCGGATCGGCTTTGGCGAAGTGACCGATCTGACGGCGCTGGATCTCTTCCGGCACTGTCGCCATCGCACCTGCTATCGATGTCATCAACGCATCGCGCTGCTGATCGTTCATCAGCCGGAACAAATCGCCCGCCTGACCGTAATCGTCATTGCCCGCACGGTGATCGTAGCGGTCGGCGTCGCCGGTGATTTTCAGCGGCGGCTCTTTGACGCTTCTGTCTTCCTTCGGACCGCCGAAGGAATTCGGTTCGTAATTGACCGACGCCCCGCCATTGCCGTCGAACCGCATCGCGCCGTCGCGGTGATAATTGTGCACCGGCACATGCGGGCGGTTGACCGGCAAGGCTTCCGCATTGATGCCGACGCGATGGCGGTGCGCGTCCGCATAAGAAAAGATGCGGAACTGCAGCATCTTGTCCGGGCTGTGGCTGATGCCGGGCACGACATTGGCGGGCGAGAAGGTCGATTGCTCGACCTCGGCGTGATAATTTTCCGGGTTGCGATTGAGTTCGAAAATGCCGACCTCGATCAGCGGGAAATCCTTATGCGGCCAGACTTTCGTCAGGTCGAAGGGATTATAGGCCGTCGCCTCGGCCTCCGCTTCCGTCATCACCTGGACGAAGGCGCGCCATTTCGGAAAATCGCCGCGCTCGATCGCGTTGAAGAGATCGCGCTGATGGCTTTCGCGATCCTCGCCGATGAGCTTTGTCGATTCCGCATCGGTGAGAGTCTCGATACCCTGCATCGTCTTGAAGTGAAACTTCACCCAATGGCGTTCGTTCTTGGCGTTGATGAAACTGTAGGTATGCGACCCGAATCCATGCATGTGGCGAAGCGTCTTCGGAATGCCGCGATCCGAAAACAGCGTCGTCACCTGATGCAGGCTTTCAGGGCTCAGCGACCAGAAATCCCACATCGCCGTCGGGTTGCGCAAATTGGTGCGCGGGTCGCGCTTCTGCGTATGGATGAAGTCGGAGAATTTGTAAGGGTCGCGGACGAAGAAGACCGGCGTGTTATTGCCGACGAGATCCCAGTTGCCTTCATCGGTATAGAACTTCAATGCAAAGCCGCGCACGTCGCGCTCGGCATCCGCCGCGCCGCGCTCGCCCGCCACCGTCGAGAAGCGCAGAAACATCGGCGTCTCCTTGCCCGTCGCGGCAAAGATGCTGGCCTTGGTATATTTTGTAATGTCGCCCGTGACGCGGAACGTGCCGAAAGCCGCCGAGCCCTTGGCATGGACGACGCGCTCTGGAATGCGCTCGCGGTTGAAATGGGCGTGCTTCTCGAACAGCGGAAAATCCTGCACCAGCAGCGGCCCGCGCGGACCGGCGGTGAGCGCGTTCTGATTGTCGGAAACGGGGATACCGGCCGAGGTCGTCAAGGTTTTGGGCCTGTCGGTCTTGTCGTTCATGGGGGCACCCTCCTATTTAAGAACGGTTCTAATCTATGGTGCCGCTGCGCTCCCGTCAAGGTAGTTTTTAATTGTTCTAAATTGACCCCATGCGCGTCACCTTGAAGCCCCGCCATTGCCATCGGCCTTTCAGCGCCGCATAACCTCGCAATGCCTCCCTGTCGCGACGGATCGTCTTCCATGAACAAGCCTCAAAACCGCGTCTTCTCCGGCGTCCAGCCGACCGGCAATCTGCACCTGGGCAATTACCTCGGCGCGATCCGCAATTTCGTCGGCCTGCAAGAGACGCATGAATGCATCTATTGCGTCGTCGATCTGCACGCGATCACGGCCTGGCAGGACCCCAAGGAGCTGGCCGCGAACACGCGCGAAGTGGCCGCCGCCTACATCGCGTCGGGCATCGATCCCGAAAAGCACATCATCTTCAACCAGTCGAAAGTCTCGGCCCATGCCGAACTCGCCTGGATCCTGAATTGCGTCGCCCGCGTCGGTTGGCTGTCCCGCATGACCCAGTTCAAGGACAAGGCCGGCAAGGATCGCGAGCAGGCCTCGGTCGGCCTCTACGACTATCCGGTGCTGATGGCGGCTGACATTCTCGTCTATCGCGCGACCCATGTGCCGGTCGGCGACGACCAGAAGCAGCATCTCGAACTCGCCCGCGACGTAGCGCAGAAGTTCAACAACGACTTCGCCGAAAGCGGCGGCAAGGATTTCTTCCCTTTGCCCGAACCGCTGATCATGGGCGCGGCGACGCGCGTCATGTCCTTGCGCGACGGCACCAAGAAAATGTCGAAATCCGATCCGTCGGATTATTCGCGCATCACCTTGAAGGACGACGCCGACGCCATCGCGCTGAAGATCCGCAAGGCCCAGACCGATCCCGAGCCGCTGCCCGAAACCGTCGAGGGCCTGGAAGGCCGGGCAGGCGCCGACAATCTCGTCTCGATCTATGCCGCGCTGTCGGGCCTCACGCGCGCCGAGGTGCTGGCGGAATTCGGCGGCAAGCAGTTCGGCACCTTCAAGCCCGCTCTGGCCGAACTCGCGGTTGCCAAACTCTCCCCCATCACCAGCGAAATGAAACGCATGATGGAACACGATCAGGGCTATATTGATGCGATGCTGGAAAAAGGCGCGGACCGCGCCCGCGCCATCGCCGACCCGGTCTACAAGCGCGTGCGGGAAATCGTCGGCTTCATCTGAGAGCTTTAATATGGGCTCGCGGTTTCCTATCTGATTTGGGCTTTGAGTTAGCCAGGAGTGACGGTCCCGATGGCCTTCCGTGACAGTGCCGAGCGTTTGGGCGCGAGCCTCTGGGGATGGACGCGCGACAGTTTCTCCGGCATGGGCGACTGGGCTCGCCGCCGCTGGATGTATCGCAAGGGCTTCGGCGCGGGCGACGCCGTGAGTGCCACCGCCATACCCGGCGAAAGCCGCCTCAGCCGCACCTGGAGAAATCTCAGCACGCTTCCCGGCGCGGGCGGCATCGTCCGTCGCGGCCTCATCGCGCTTGTCGTCCTGATCCTCCTCTATTATCCCATCGGCATGTTCATGGTGAACACGGTCGACGACGATCCCGATTTCGCGCCCGTCGGCGCCAACGCCATGCCGCCCAATGGCAGCAAGGCCGTCGCCGTCATGGCGGCGCTGATCGACCGCGAAGTGAACGAGAATTCCTGGACGGCCAACGACCCCTTCTTCCAGCCGGGCTCGATGCTCGACAACATGCCGAACTTCCAGACCGGCATCATGTCGGCGCTGGCGCGCTTCTCGTTTGAAATGACCGATCAGGTCGGGCGCACGCGCGGCTCCAGCGAAGCCGACGCCGATCTGCAAAAGGCGGCGGGGCTTCTCCAATATCCCGGCAATGTCTGGCTATGGAACCCGACCGTCTCCCTCGCCCCGCGCGCCAGTTCAGAATCGCAATATCGCGACGCCCGCAAGGCGCTCATCCGCTACAATGCGCGCCTCTCGGCGGGCAACGCGATCTATGAGCGCCGCTCCGACAATCTGATGGCGACGATCGAGCGCATCGCCAGTGATCTGGGTTCGCAATCGGCGATGCTCGACGATGAAGTGCGCGATCATTCCTCGGACTGGATCGACACCAATGCCGACGATGTTTTCTACAACACCAAGGGCAAGCTCTACGGCTATTACCTGATCCTGAAGGCGATGGGCGAGGACTTCGCGCCGGTCATCAAGGAAAAGGGCCTGACGAACAGCTGGGCGCAAATGCTCGACACGTTCCGCGAAGGCGCGGAACTCTCGCCGCTCATCGTCATCAACGGCCGCCCCGACGCGATGTTCCAGCCGAGCCATCTCGCGGCGCAAGGCTTCTATCTGCTGCGCGCCCGCACGCAGGCGCGCGAAGTCGCGAATGTTTTGCTAAAGTAGCTCCATGACAGAGCGCGCGCCCTCCCGCCCGGTATCCGCTGAAAAGCGCCGCAAGTTTCTGGTGGTCGCCGACGGCACGCCCGAATCCGAAATCGCCATTCACTTTGCGAGCCTGCGCGCGCGTCACACAAATGGCGTCGTGACCCTGCTGGCCGTGTTGAGCACGGCCGACGCCGCGAGCCAATGGCTCGGCGTGCAAAACATCATGCGCGAGGAGGCCCGTTCCGAAGCCGAAGCCGTGTTGCATGGCCTCGCCGCCAAGGTGAACGACTATGCGGGCGCCATGCCCGAACTCGTCATCCGCGAGGGCCGCCTCGCCGACGAGCTGCTGAAATTCATCGAGGAAGACAAGGACATCGCGATCCTCGTCCTCGCCTCCAGCGCGAGCAAGGACGGCCCCGGCCCCCTCGTCTCCGCCGTCGGCAACAAGGGCTTCCCGATCCCCGTCACCGTCGTCCCCGGCACGCTCACCGAAGAAGCGGTCCAAGCGCTGGCCTGATGAACCGTGGAAGCCACTAGGGCAATGGGCGCATGGCCTCAACCCTCATCCTGAGGAGGCGCAAAGCGCCGTCTCGAAGGATGAGGCCCCGCCCTCACATCTTGAGCAGCGCCCCCCATCCCGTTTCTTCGAGCAACGCCGCCGCCACGGCGCGGTCGCCATCGGACAGATCGCCAAAGGACCGGCGCAGCGTCAGCAGGCATTTCGCCTGATAGGGATTGGTGTCCTGCACCCAGGGCGCACCGTCAATCTCCGTTTCAAGCTGCGTCTTGCCGCTGTCGATGGCCGCCGCATTGGCGACAAGCAACGGCAGATAGATGCGCCCGGCAAGCTTGAGCAGCGCCTTCAGCGTCTCGGGCAGCGTCTCGCGGCGGAGCCAGCCCTCTTCCCGCGCCTCGAGCCCTGAGAGATCCTCCATCACATCGACCCAGGCATAGATGCGGGGTGCGCGCGCCAGCGTCAGCGCCCGCGGCGTCGGATCGACATGGGCAAGCTGCGTCAGCTGCCCGAAAAAACCGAAATCCGAAGCGCCCGGCCGCCCGCCCATCAGGAAGGGAAAGCGCGCCAGATGCGCATTGAACGCGTCGAGAAAAGCTTCGTAGTGAGCCTCGATGATCTTGCCGGTCGTCGCATTCGAGCCGACCACATAAAGCCGGTCGATCTGGCGCCTGGAAAAAAACGCACCCTGCTTCGAGATAAAATCATCCGCCCACGTTACATTGATCCAGCGCGGCAGCACCTGCGCCGCCTGCGCCACATCGGCCTCGAAGGCCCAGCGATAATGGAACATCGCCTTGGCGAGCCATTCATCGCCGAAATCCTCCAGCACCTCGTCGATGAAACGGATCACGGGATCGGGCGGCAGGATGCTGCGCCCTTCCACCTCGCGCTCCAGCCGCCGGATGATCGGCGTCGAATCGACCACCGCCTCAAGCTCGCCATCCGCGCCCGGCAGATAAAAGGTCGGCAGCAGTTCCACCTTGGGCGAGGGATAACCCTCGACCGGCCCATGCGGACGGATCAGATAGCGATAGGCGATATGCCGGTAGCGCAGGACCGACAGCATCTTGCGCGTATAGGGCGAACCCGGGGACCCCCTGAGCGCGATTGGAAAATTGTACCCCATGCCGACGGGCCTCCCCTCCCGATAAAAGTGGCATTTATGGTGTCACTATATGAGAGCCGTGAAAAGGTCACAATTGAGAAGGCGCAACCGGCGCAAAAGAAGCCTAGGCTCGCGCCCATGACGCATGTTCCCATGACGCATTCCGCCTGCTGGCGCGCAAAAGCCATGACCTATGTCAAACTGTCCCAGATCGTCGACGATCTCGGCTTGAAGCGCCGCTGCCTGAACCTCGCCACCAAATGCATGCGCTACTCGGTGCGCCTCAATCACCTGCCGAAAGCGGCGGCCTGACCAAATCCCCACCCTCCCCTTGAGGGAGGGTCAAACGAGCAAAACTCGTTGGGTAGGGTCGCAGCGCGGCCCGCGCCCTCCGCCCCCAGATCAAACCATCAATGCCGCACCAAGGCCGAGCGCGACCCGGCCAATCCAGAACCACACCCCATACACCCAAAACCGTCATGGCCCGACTTGATCGGGCCATCCACGTCTTCCTTCGCTTCCCATAAAAACGCCCTCCCGGGACTTGATCCGGGGACCCATCTTCTTCTCCGCATTGTTCATGGCCGTCATTTCGAGCCCCGAAGGGGCGTGGCAATCCAGAGCCGCATCCTCGATGCCTGCCGCCTTGGATCCCCGGGTCAAGCCCGGGGATGACAACGGAGAGGGAGCTAGGCCCTGGACAATCCGTCCACGCCCCAAACCCGTCATGGCTCGACTTGATCGGGCCATCCACGTCTTCCTTCGCCCCCCATAAAACGTCTATCCCGAAACTTGATCCCGGGATCCATCTTCCTTCCCCGCATTGTTCATTGCCGTCCGGCGAACCGAACTCACGCAAGCTGCGAATAAACAAGCCCGACAGCCGCAAGAAGCGCGAGCCCGATACTCGCCGCCTGAAAAACATGTTTCGCGATTTTATAGCGGCGAAGAAACGGCGGATATTGCTCCTCCGCCTCGATGCCGCGCGCGGCCACCGTAAACACCATCGCAAACATAGCTATGCCGATGGAAAGCCCGCGAACGGCATCAGGATGCGTCAGAAGCCGTTCCATCGAAGTTCCCGGTTGCTTCGGATAACCGTCAGCCTACGTCAGAAGAAACATCCCGTGAAGGGCTCTCGCCGGACGCCCTGCGCCGCTCGCCCTGCCATTCTGCTCCTTGTCATTGCCGGGCTCGACCCGGCAATCCAGAACGCCGTCATTCTGCGATCATCATGATATAATCCAGAGTCAAGCTGATCGCGACAGTGGGGATGTTTCATTCCTGCACTAATTGCCCACACCAGCAAGGTTAGGATTGCGCGCACATTTCGCGAAAGTTGGTACTAGCGCTAGCAAAAGGCAGAAATCAACCGTAGACTGATGACTAAGTAGCAAGCGATAGAGTGTTAAAGGTTATTCGTATGCTTCGGTCGTATGGCTAATAAAAATGATGGATTCGGAAAGTTTATACAGACAAATGGGGCGGCTGATTGAAGCTATGCCAACATTTTCTTCAATTCGTGATTTGACCGCCGAGCACCATCTGTGGCTCGGTCGCGCCAATGCACTGGTCAGGCAGAGCGGTGATCTTGGCGATAAGATAGATTTGGGCGTTGCCATCGAGATGCTCACCCACCATGGGTCTGCCGGTGCGGAGATGATTCGTCTGGTGCTTTATCGAGTCTTGGCTATCGCCGAATTGAGCGCTCCCGCGAGTGCCCGAGGAGCATTTATACCAGCAGGCAATAGCTTTGATGCGTTCGCCTCGCTCGGCAAAATACTGCGATCAGCCACTCAGGACATACTGATTGTTGATCCATATATGGACGAAGCGCCACTCACCGAATTTGGCGAATTGGTTCCGGTGGGCGTTAAATTGCGCCTTCTCTCGGATGAGGCGAACCACAAGGCGACATTGAAAGTGGCGGTCGCCAGGTGGGCATCTCAACACAGCACGGTCCGCCCACTTGAAGCTCGCTTAGCGCCTCCTAGGACATTGCACGACCGCGCAATATTTATCGATGCCGCAACTGCTTGGGTACTCACGCAATCAATCAAAGATTTTGCGAAACGGTCTCCTGCGGAAATTGTCAGAGCCGATGATACAGCGTCGCTTAAGATCGCCGCTTACGAGGAACTGTGGAATCGAGCCTCAGTCATCCTGTAATCCCAAAAAACTGGCAGCGAAATAACCAGAGGTATACGGATGAAAAATTCTGGAAATAAGCCCGACGGTGAGAAGATTTTGGAATTGGCCACCGATACCCGAAAATTTGAAATTAGTCTTTTCTGGCAGAGGTCTCTTTTCTTTTGGGGGTTTATTGCTGCAGCACTTGTCGCTTATGCGACCTTGGTGACTACGCACGAGGCGCATCAAGATACCGACTTGCTACTCGCAGTCTCCAGTTTTGGTGTTGTTTGCAGTGTCGCATGGACGCTCGCCAATCGAGGTAGCAAATATTGGCAGGGTGCGTGGGAAGCAAAGCTAGAGACGTATGAAAAGGAAGTACTGGGGATAGAGCTGTTTTCAGCCGAGTATACACCTAGCGAGAAGCTCTGGTGGGGTGAGTGGCGCTATTCTGTCTCACGCCTCGCCATTGCATTAAGCGACTTTTCCGTTGTGTTGTGGGTCGTATTATTTTTGAAAGCTATTCCCGATATCGAATGGCCACCCTGCTTGCGGGGGTCACTTTTGATCCCAGTTGCGACGGCGCTCTATGTGATAGCGATGTTGGTCTGCGGGCGATCAGGCAAACGGCCAAAAAAGTAAGTCCCGGTTCGCTCACGGTATTGGAGAGGTTAACGCGTATCCAAACTTGATTGGTCATTGTATACTTCGCAAACCCATGGGACTCACGCTGTGTAATCGGGTAAGTTAATCGTCCGACTCAGGAGGATTAAGCTGCATGAAGGAAATCACCCCAAAGCCTAATCAAATCAATGTTCTAGCCCCAAATTTAGCCGCGAAGGAAATCGGCAAAAAACAGGGCACATTGGACCTCGAGATTGAAACTGAACGCGATGTTCAGGGAATAGGCATGGGGGTGCTTAAGGATGGTACCCCTTACCTCAACCAGCGCGGGCTGGCAGCTCTATGCGGCGTGCAAAATGCCCACATCGGCACGATCAGCAGCCAGTGGACCGAGGCAGATCAAAAGCCTCGGATCAAATCAATCAAGGCAGTTCTACAAAAGGTGGGCGTGAACCCGCCGAACGCCCACATTGAAGTAATGCATAAGGGCGTAGTGCACTTCTGCTATCCGGCTGAGGTCTGCCTCGCCATTCTCGAATATTATGCCTTCGATGCGGGGGCTAATATCCAAGAAAAAGCCCGAGACAATTTCCGTATTCTTGCCGGTTCCAAACTGCGCGACTTGATCTATGCACAAGTTGGCTATGACCCCACAGGGCAGAACCGTTTTGCAAAATGGCACGAACGCATAGCCCTCAACTACCAGTCAGCCCCAAAGGGTTTTTTCCATGTGTTCAATGAGGCCCATACGCTGATTTATGAACTCATTTCTGCGGGAGCAGAAATAGGCGAGCATATGGTCGTTGATATTTCAATTGGCCAGCATTGGGGCAAGCATTGGGCTGACAACGGTCTTGAGGCTAAATTCGGCGAGCGATGCAAATACCCCCATCGCTATCCAGACAGTCACCCTCAGGCAAAGTCTAACCCGCAAGAATCTTGGTGTTATCCGCTTGCCGCTCTCGGCGCATATCGTGAGTGGTTGCAGGATATTTATATTGAAGGCGGAAAGTTCAGAAATTACTTAAATACAAAGGTCAAAAAAGGTGACCTGCTCCCATCCGTCGCTCAACTAGCAATAGGCGCAATCGAGCAGCAGCAGATCGAAGGGGCCGCTGACTAATCGTCTTTTTTCTTCGGTTTTGTCTTCGCTATTCGTCGCAGCTTGTCTTCAAACGCCGCTTCGGATTCATCCGCGCCAACGTCTTTTGCCGCTTGTTTGAAGCGGTCTGATTGTGATTTTTCAATCTTATTCTTATCGTCTTCGGCCAAGAGAAAGCCCCGTGGGGTTGAATGGAATACGAATACATCGCCTACATTGACGAAGCTGGTGACCCTGGAATTAGCCGCGTGCGCCCGCTCGATAATCCAGGCGCGACGGAATGGTTGTGCTTAGGCGCAACGCTCATTAGGCGCGAATTTGAACCAAAGGTCGTTGAGTGGACGCGTGACATTCGCCAGTCGATTGGCATCACGCAGAGAAACGATCTTCATTTTAGAAACCTTAGCCCAACTCGCAAGCGTGCGGTATGCGCGAAAATGTCTACTCTTCCCGCTCGATATTTTGTTCTCGCATCGAATAAGAAAAACATGCGCGGATACCACAATCCTAGGGCCGCAAAAGTTCGCTCCAATCAATG
>DASYEM010000005.1:0-16322 GCA_036499025.1 Parvibaculum sp.
GGAGCTTGTGCGCCTTCTCGACCGCCGTCACGCCTTCGCGCTCATGGCCGATGTCGATGCGGGTGCCGCCGGGCTCGTCGTGCCAGGGGAGCATCTTGCCCTGCCCCAGCGCGCGCATCATGGTGGCGAAGGCTTCGGCGCCCGCGACCAGCGCGATGTCCGTCTCGCCATTGGCGATGAGTTCGGCGGTGTGGTTCACCAGCATTTGCGGCGTGTTGCCGCCGGTCGGTCCGTAGCAATTTTTGGACGCGTTGGCGCCGAGCATGTTGCCGAGCGATTTCGGCGCGTTGCCGTAACGGCCAAAGGGCAGACGGCGCGAGTCCGGGCTGTCGGTGATGAAGCGGACGACGGTGATGTTGTCGACCAGCGGCCAGAGCTTGTCGCCGAGGCCCGCATCCTTCGCGGCGAGACGGGCGGCGTCTTCGAGAAGATGGAGCGGCGACTTCGCCTTCTCGACATCTTTTTCCTTCTGCACGAGTTGGCCGACGCCGACGAGGACGGGTGTGCGATCTTCGGGTGTGACGGCCATGGTTTTACTCCCTGCGAGGCTCCGCCGTTTGGTTCGGCGGGCTAATTAGTTTATCGCGGGAGAATAAGGTCTGGCTGTGCGATGTCCAGCGGGGGAATAGTTGACGCTGGGGAAGATGAAAATCCCCTCTCCCCTTGAGGGAGAGGGAGGGACCCGTTGCGAAGCAATGGGAGGGTGAGGGGTTTGCTTCACAAGAATTTTTGCGCAGTTGTACCCCCCACCCAACCCTCCCCCTCAAGGGGGGAGGGCTTTTAGAAAGTAGGGTGTGCGTTCACGCCAGCGCGGGAACCTTCACGAGGCGTTCGGCTATCTGGACGGCATTGAGCGCCGCGCCCTTCAGGAGCTGGTCGCCTGCGGTGAAGAGCGTGACGGAGCGGCCCGAGGGGTCGCTCAGGTCCTGACGGATGCGGCCGACGAGGATGTCGTCCTGCCCCGCGGCGTCCTTGGGCATCGGGAAATAATTGTTCTGCCAGTCATCGACCAGCTTCACGCCCGGCGCGGTCTTCATCATCTCGCGGACTTCGGCGGCGCTGATCGGACGTTCGCATTCGAAGGTGAGCGCAACCGAATGGGCGCGCAGCACGGGCACGCGGACGCAGGTGGCCGACACGGCGATGTCGGGATCGGCGAATATCTTCTTGGTCTCGGCGATCACCTTCATCTCTTCGTCGTTGTAGCCGGTCGCCGGATCGATCTTGGTGTTGTGGCTGAAGAGATTGAAGGCGTAGGGATGCGGCAGGACGGTGTTCTTGTAGTCGCGGCCTTCGAGATAGGCGCGCGTGGATTCGCTCAGTTCCTCCATCGCGGCGGCGCCCGCGCCCGAGGCCGCCTGATAGGTGGCGACGATCAGCCGCTTGATGCGGTTCTGCTGGTGCACGGGCCAGAGCGGCGTGATCGAGATGATGGCGGCGCAATTCGGGTTGGCGATGATGCCTTTGTGACTGGCGATTTCACCCGCGTTGATTTCCGGGACGACGAGCGGGACGTTCGGGTCCATGCGGAAGGCCGAAGAGTTATCGACGACGATGCCGCCCTCTGCGACCGCGATGGGCGCGAACTGGCGCGAGACCGCGCCCGACGCCGAGAAAAGTGAAATATCAACGCCCTTGAAGCTCGCCTCGGTCAGCGGCTCGACCTCGATTTCCTGATCGCGGAACTTCAGCTTGCGACCGGCGGAGCGCGGCGAAGCGAGAAGCTTCAGGCGCGACAGCGGGAAGTTGCGGCTTTCAAGGCAATGGATCATCTCGACGCCGACAGCGCCCGTCGCGCCGACGACCGCGACCACGGGACCATCGATCGATGAAGATAAATTCGCGCTCATTTTGTCTCTCTCATCTGGCCGACGGCGGGGGCTTTGAAATGCAAAAAGCCCCGTCCTGTGCGGCGGGGCCTGTCCAAGTTCGCGGTGCTGAGTTCAGTTCAGACGCACGCCTTCGACGCCCCGGGGGCGGTCGTGGTGGCTTTCTGTTTTTTCAGCATCTGCGTCATGGCGCGGAAGATAGCCGAGGGGATTTTGGGTGTCAAAGGGGTGGGTTTTTGCGTCCCGGGAACAAGTCCCGGGACGACGCTGAGTTGGGACGGGCGTTGGCTGCTTCAGCTTTTTACGGGGCCGAAGAAAGACGCCCTGTCCTGCTCTTCGGCGTTCGTGACCGCGCGGATGCGGAGCAGGTCCTTGCGGGCGACGAGGCCGATGAGGCGCATGGAGTTGCGTTCGACGATGGGGATGCGGCCGACATCCGCCGTGACCATGATGTCGGCGAGGCGACCGAGGATTTCATCTGGGTAGCTGACGGTGAGCGAAATGTCGGAGGCGACGTCGTAGAGGGTCGAGTCGTCGTCGCGGTTCTCGGTGCGCCAGCGCAGCACGTCGGAGCGGGTCGCCATGCCGACGATGCAACCCTTGCCGTCGATGACGGGATAGGATTTGTGGCGGCGCTCGTCCGAGGTGAAAAAGGCGACGGCTTCCGCAACCGGCATGGCGGCGGGCAGAGTATCGACGTCCTTCACCATCACTTCGGAGACACGCATCAGCTCGAAGGGATCGACGCTGTATTCACGCGTCAGGTGCTGGCCGCGACGGGCGATTTTTTCGGTGAGGATCGAGCGCTTCAGGAGAAGCACCGTCACCGCATAGGCGGCGCTGGTCGCCGTCAGCAACGGCAGGAGCGCGTGGACGTTGCCGGTCAATTCGACGGCGAAGGCGAGCGCGGTCAGAGGCGCGCGCATGGTGCCGCCCATCATGCCCGCCATGCCGAGCAAGGCCCAGAAGCCGGTACCGCCCGGCAGAACCATGCCTTCAAGCCAGCCCAATGTGCCGCCGATGATGAGCAGAGGCGCGAGGATGCCGCCCGATGTGCCCGACGAGAGGGCGACGATCCAGACGGCGGTCTTGATGAGCATCAGGATCAGCACCTCGTGAGAGGTCATGTGGCCCGAGAGAAGATCGCCGATGACGTCGTAGCCGACGCCGAGAGCGCGCGGCTCGACCAGGCCACCGAGGCCGACGAGCAGGCCGCCGAGCATGGGCCACCACATCCAATGGATCGGCAGGTGCTCGAAGAAATCCTCGGCCCCGTAAAGGAGGCGCGTCATCAGGCCGGACTGAAGGCCGGCAACGATGCCCGCGCCCGCGCAAGCGATGAGGCCCCACCAGGGGAGATCGGGGTTTCCGTCATAGGGAAAGAGCGCGCCCGTGCCGAAAAGCATGGGCCGCACCGCCGCCGCGACGACGACGGCGGCGACGACGGGAATGAGGCTGCGCGGCTTCCATTCAAACAGCAGAAGTTCGACGGCGAGGAAGACGGCGGCGACGGGTGTGCCGAAAATCGCCGTCATGCCGGCGGCGGCGCCTGCGACAAGCAGCGTCTTGCGCTCGGCGGCGGAGAGGTGAAAGCATTGGGCAAAGAGCGAACCGATGGCGCCGCCCGTCATGATGATCGGGCCTTCGGCGCCGAAGGGACCGCCGGAACCGATGGAGATGGCGGATGAAAGCGGCTTCAGGATGGCGACTTTCAGATGGAGGCGGCTACCGCCGATCAGGATCGCCTCGATCGCCTCGGGGATGCCGTGGCCGCGAATTTTCTCGGAGCCGAACCGCGCCATGAGACCGATGACCAGACCGCCCAGAGCGGGCGCGAAAACCATCCAGATGCTCGGCTTCACGTCCGCCATATAAGAGGCCGCCGTGCTGAAATTGCCGAACCAGACGAGGTTGCGCACAAGGGCGATGAGCTTGACCAGAACCCAGGCGCCGCCCGCGCCGCCCGCGCCGACGAAAAGAGCCATGGCGAGGAGAGCCAGCACGCGGCGGTCGGTGGTGAAATCGCCCAGCCGGGGCAAATGGCGGGCTGAAGCCTGGCGCGGAACCTGCGGCATGGTTTTACCGTCTATAAGGGTTGGCGGGAATGAGCGGCTGCATTTACATCGTGTTACGATATATATCAAGAGGTTGGGGATGAAGCGCGGAACGGTCACGAAAAAGAAGCCCGCCGTCAGCGACGAGGGCTACCGGACCCTGGCGGCATTCAGGCACACTTTGCGGCAGTTTCTGGCCTTCAGCGAGGAGGCGGCGCGTGCCGCCGGCCTGCCGCCGCAGCAACATCAGGCTCTGCTGGCGATCAAGGGACATGCGCGGGACGAAGCCATGTCGGTCGGCGATCTCGCGGAACATCTGCTCGTGCGTCATAACAGCGCCGTGGAACTGGTAAATCGTCTGGCCGCCGCGCGGCTTGTCGCGAAGGTGGCGGACAAGGACGACCGGCGGCGCGTCACGCTGGCGTTGACGGCCAAGGCGGAGAAGATTCTGGCGGCGCTCTCTGCGGCGCATCTCGCCGAACTCAGGCGCAGCGGGCCTTTGCTGGTGGAGCTGGTCGGCCGGATCGAAGATTGAGGGACCTCGTCCTTCGAGACGCGGCTGCGCCGCTCCTCAGGATGAGAGTCTAGTTTTGTTCACGCAAGACCGCGAGAAGCGCCGCGCGCACCTCCGCCGGCTGGTTATCCAGTGCGGCGCTTACCGCGCTCAGGCGGCGGCGCATGTCATAGACCTGATCCACCAGAGAAAGGACAACGGGGAGCGTTTCCTCCGACGTGTCGAGGTGACGGCGGAGATCGTAGATCAACCTGACGCGGGCGATGTCGATTTCCTGGAAGGTCCAGACGCCACCCTCCTCCGCTTGCGGGCGGACCCAGCGGTGCTCGATCCATGTCGTGAGTTCGACCGCTTCGAGATCGGGGAAGAGCGCGATGACGGATTCGATCTGCATCACTTGCCTCCCATATGCTTGCGCGGGTTGAAAGCGCGGTGCGGCGTCCAGCCTTTCAGGAACTCTTCAAGTTCGGGTTCGCTGTCGGCCGGGAGTGCGATTTTCAATTCGACATATTGATCGCCGCCATTGATGCCCTTGCCCTTCAGACGCAGCTTGGCGCCGCCGGTCGAGTTCGGCGGGATTTTCAGGGAGACCGTGCCGCTGATCGTCGGCACATCGACTTTCGCGCCGAGGATGGCCTCCTGCAAGGTCACGGGCAATTCGAGATGAATGTCCCTGCCCTCGCGGCGAAAGAAGGCGTGGGGCTCGACATTGATTTCAATCAACGCGTCGCCGGGCGGGCCGTCGCCGAAGCCGGGCATGCCCTTGCCGCTCAGACGCAGAATTTGACCGGACTGAACACCCGCCGGGATATTGACGTCGAGCGCATTGCCGTCGGGCAGAGTGAGGCGGCGTTTTGCACCGGCGGCGGCATCGAGGAAGGCGACGCTCAATGTGTAATGCGCGTCGGCGCCGCGGGCGGCAAAGCCCTGCCCGCCTCCGAAGCCGCCGCTGCGACGGCCGAAGGCTTCGCCGAAGATGCTGGAAAGATCGTCGGGATCGAAGCTCGCGCTGCCGGCGCGGTATTTGCCGCCGCCCGGCGCATCGCCGAAGTCGCGGTAGAAATTCCGCTCCGGCGGCTTCTCGGCGCCCGAGGCGTCAATCTCGCCACGGTCGAAGCGGGCGCGTTTGTCCTTGTCGGAAAGAAGGTCGTAAGCGGCGGAGACCGTCTTGAAACGCTCCTCAGCTTCTTTCTTGCCGGGATTGAGGTCCGGGTGATGAAGCTTGGCCAGCTTGCGGTAGGCGGAGCGGATTTCATCCGCGCTCGCATCGCGTTTGACGCCGAGGGTTTCGTAAGGGTCATCCATGAGGTAAGCCTAGCAAGAGCGCGCTTGCTTCGCCAACCCCGCGCGAGCGGGCCGAGCGAAAACGTGGGGGAGAATTATGGGTGAGACCGGACCGCGAACCGGCGAACTCGATGCGGCGCTGATCGCGGCGAGCCTTGAGCTTGTCGCGGAGCGATGCGACGACCCGACGCCGCTCGTCTATGCGCGGCTTTTCAAGCAGCAACCGGAGATGGAAGCGCTGTTCGTGCTCGATACGCAGGGACAGGTGCGCGGACATATGATGTCGGAGGCGCTGGAAGGGATCATCGATTTCGTGGGCGCGCGGAGTTATTCCGACAATCTCATACGCAGCGAGGTCGTCAATCATGAAGGGCTGGGCGTGCCGCCGGAGGTGTTCGCGACTTTCTTTACCGTGGTGATGGAGACGTTCCGCGAGGTGCTGGGGAACGAGTGGACGGCGGAGATGGATGGGGCGTGGCAAAGGTTGCTGGCCGCGTTGGCTGCGACGATTGAAGAGCATTCGTAGAAACGAACGGGCCTCGTCCTTCGAGACGGCGCTGTCCGCCTCCTCAGGATGAGGATCTATTCCATATTTTCAACCCTCATCCTGAGAAGCCGCCGGAGGCGGCGTCTCGAAGGGCGAGGCCGGAGGCAGAATGGCAACCATCAGGAATTTGCGCGCGGACGATCTCGATGCGCTTTATCACATCTCGTTGAAGACGGGCGATGCGGGACAGGATTCGACCGCACTTTATAAAGACCCGAAGCTTGTCGGGCATGTCTATTCCGCGCCTTATGCGACGCTTGCGCCGGAGACGGCGTTCGTGGTCGAGGATGCCGACGGCGTGGCCGCTTACATTGTCGGGGCGCTGGACACGCGTGCCTTCGAGGCGCTGGTCGAGGAAAAATGGTGGCCCAGGCTCCGGCCTCATTATGCGGACCCGACGGGCACGCCGCATGAGACATGGAATGCCGATCAGTTGCGGGCGTTTCTGATCCATCATCCGCACCGGACGCCGGACAAGATCGTCGAGCATCATCCGTCGCATCTGCATATCAATCTGCTGCCGCGTTTGCAGGGCCGGGATTTCGGCCGGCGGCTGATGGACCTCTGGCTCAAGACGATGTGGGAGACGGGATCGCGCGGCGTGCATCTCGGCGTCAGCACCGCGAATACACGCGCGATCCGGTTTTACGAGACTTACGGATTTTCGCTGATCGAACGCGACGAAAAGCGAAAGACGATCTGGTACGGCATCAAACCGTAACGCCCTACTCCGTCTCGGCGGGTATTGCGGAAGATGGCGCGGCGCTGACCCATAGACGGTACGGTGTTTTACACCTAAGCAGCCACGGCTACTTTGCCGCAGGTCTGCATCAGAAAAGCCGCCGTTCTCCACATGTTTAATCGCGCCGTCGGCGTGGAACCATGTGCCGCCTCACCGCGTTGATGGGTGGGGCGGACTTTGAAAAAAAGAGCGTGAAGCTCGGGGCAACGGCGATATTTTAATGGCGAATGAAAGCTTTCCCACCAGACAGGCGGAACTCGATCTCCTCGTGCAGGCGGTCGTGGATTACGCCATTTATATGCTTGACGTAAACGGTTACGTCAAAAGCTGGAACGCGGGCGCCGCGCGCATCAAGGGCTATAGCGCCGAAGAAATCATCGGCTCGCATTTCAGCCGCTTCTATACGCCCGAAGACGTTGCCGGCGGGAAACCCGTCCGCGCCATAAAGACCGCGATGGAGACGGGCCGCTTCGAAGACGAAGGCTGGCGCATGCGCAAGGACGGCACGCGCTTCTGGGCCTTTGTTGTCGTCGATGCGATCCGCAACGAAATCGGCGAGATCATCGGTTTTGCCAAGATCACGCGCGATATGACCGAGCGGCGGGAAGCCCAAGAGCGCCTCGACGAAGCGCGGCAGCAATCGGCGCAATCGCAGAAGATGGAAGCGCTCGGGCAGCTCACCGGCGGCATGGCGCATGACTTCAACAATCTGCTTGCCGCCATCATCGGCGGAGCGGATCTCGCGCTGCGCAATCCAACCGACGTTGAACGTCAGATCAAATTGCTGACCGGCATTCGCGACACGGCGCACCGCGGCGCGGTGCTGGTCAAACAGTTGCTCGCCTTCGCACGGCGACAACCGCTGGAAGCGAAGCTGGTCGACACCAAAAATCAGGTGATGATCGCCGCCGAATTGCTGCGCCACTCGCTCAACCCCAACATCGAACTTGTGATCGAGATTTCAGACCTGCTCTCTCAAATCGAAGTCGATCCGGGGCAGCTTGAAATGGCGCTGCTCAATCTCGGCATCAATGCGCGCGACGCGATGCCCGACGGCGGCGCGATCCGGCTGGCGGCGCGCAATGTCGTTCTCGATCGTGAGAATGAAGGATTGGTGGGCCAGTTCGTCGCCCTTTCGGTCAGCGATACCGGGAGCGGCATTCCGCCGGAAATACGCGATCGTATTTTCGAACCTTTCTTCACCACCAAACGCTTTGGCGAGGGCACCGGGCTTGGCCTCAGCCGCGTCTATGGATTTACGCGGCAATCCAACGGCACGGTCGATGTCGAATCCGAACTCGGCCGGGGCACGGTCGCAACCATATTGTTGCCGGTCGCCAAACTCACCGGACGGATTGCGGAAGACGCGAATGAAGAGAAATCCGCCAGCCCAACCATTCTTGTCGTCGAGGACGATCCGGTCGTTGCCGAGATCACCGAACAGCTCATGGCGGAGATCGGCTATCGCGCCATCGTCGCCAGCAATGCGCGCGAGGCGCTGGACATGCTGTCGGCGCGTCATTTCGACGCCGTGTTTTCAGACATTGTCATGCCGGGCGGGCTGAGCGGCCTGGAGCTCGCGCGGAAAATTCGCGAGCGTTCGCCGGAGCTGCCTATCCTGCTGACCAGCGGCTTTAGCGAGACCTATACCAATATCCGGGAGTTTCCCTTCATCGCCAAACCGTTCACGCTCGAGGAGCTGGCCGTCGCGATGGCGAAGCTGCTTGAAGGCGCCCGCATGCGGCCCGCCGAATAGGGTTCCGCCGATTGGTTTTCACGCATTCCCGTGCTTCACTGTGGCCAACGATATTGCAAGGCCCGGGGAGGCTTTTATGGGTGCGGCGGAAGCGGCTGGATTTCAGCCCGACCTCTATGATTACGATTTCGAAAATGCGCCGGTCGAGGTGCTGAACCGTTTGCGCGCCGAGGACCCCGTGCATTGGTCGCGGCACGGCTTCTGGTTTCTGACGCGCTATGACCATGTGACCACGGTGATGCAAGACCCCGTGCGGTTTTCGAGCGCGGCGGCGGGATATGGCACAACCAATCCACTGGCGAAGACAGCGGAGGGGGCGGCGAACAACTCGCTCAACAAATCCTTCGCGACGTCGTTCAACCAGATGGACGCGCCGGACCACACACGCATCCGCTCGCTGGTGCATACCGCCTTTTCACGGCGCACCGTCGAGGAGCGCAGGCCGCGCATCGTCGAGGTGGTGAACGGGCTGCTCGACGAAGCGGCCAAGAAAGGCACGTTCGATCTCGTCGGCGATTTCGCCTTTCATGTGCCGATTATCGTGGCGAGCGAAATCATCGGCATTCCGACCAGCGACCGGGAATTGTTCCGTCAAGCCTTTGAAGGCACGGCGGCGCTGATGCAGCCGAAGAAGTCCGAGGAAAGTTGGGCGAAAGGCGTCGCGGCGGCGAAGTGGATCGGCGGTTATATGCGAGAGCTGATCGCCGAGCGGCGCACGCACCCGCAGGACGATCTGGTGAGCGGGCTCATTCGCGTCGAGGAACAAGGCGACCGATTGAGCGAAGCCGAAATGTCATCGGCGATCACGACGATCTACACGGCAGCGGGCACGACGACGGAGCGGTTCATTTCGAGCGGGCTTTATATTCTGTTGTCGCATCCCGACCAGTGGCGCGATGTGGTGGCGGACCGTTCGCTCATCGGCGGGGCGATCGAGGAAATTCTGCGCTATCACCATCCGACGCAATCGACCTCGACCAACCGGCGTTGCACGGTGGATACGCCGCTCGGCGACAAGATCATCCGGGCGGGCGATACGATCCGCGTAGGCCTCGGCGCGGCCAATCGCGATCCGGCGGCATTCGCCGACCCGGACCGTTTCGACATTCGCCGCCAGATGAGCGCCTCGCCGCTCTCATTCGGTACCGGCCCGCATTTCTGCATCGGCGCGGCGCTGGCGCGCTTCGAAGCGCGGATTGCGATTGAGGCCGTGATCGAACGCTGGCCGGATTTGCGGCTGGCGACGACGCATCCGGTGAAGGACCCCAAACGGCCGGACCGGTATCTGGAGATTCTCGTCGAGACGAAGTGAGGCGGGACTCTAGGGGCGCGGCGCGACCGGTATCTGCGCGGTGATGTTGACCACATCGTCATAGTCGGGCGGCAAGGGCCTGAAGGGGGCGCTGCGCATGATCGCGTCGCCTGCGGCCAAATCGAGATCGCGGCGTCCAGACGAGACAAGCAGACGCAGAGAGCGCAACGCACCGGAGCGGTCGATCATCAGAGCATATGTTGCCGCGCCGACATTGCCGGCCGCGCTTTGCGGATAGATGAGATGCGCGTTCACCTGATCGCGCATGGCGTTGAGATAGGCGTCGCCGCCGCCCTCGCCGATCATATCGCTGCTGTAGCTCTTCACATTCGAGCCGCGATCCTTTTCCACGCGCGATTGTCTCGGCTTCGGCAAGTCGTAGCCCTGAGCCATCTTCTTGGCCCAGTCGGGAATGTCGGCGGCCGGCTGTCTCGGCGCTTCGGGCTTTGGTTTCTTCGCCGCCTTTTCGGGCGTCTCTTTGGTCTTTTCCTTTTCGACCTTCGGCACGGCGCCCTGCTTCAGTTTCGGATCGCCGCCGGATTCACGACGGTCCATCTGCTTTTTCTGCTCGGGCTTCTTTTCCTCGGGTTTCTTTTCTTCCGGTTTTTTCTCTTCGGGCTTCGGCTGCTCCTTGGGCTTGGGCTGCTCTTTGGGTTGTTCCGGCGGCTTGGGCTGAGGCTGTGGTTTCGGCTTTGGCGGCGCTTGCGAAGGCGGGACGAGCTGGACGGAGATCGCGGGCGGTTCCTTGCGCTGTTCGGGCTGCATCCATTGCGGACGCCAGAAGAGCGCGAGCAGAAAAATGACGTTCAGAAGAAAGGCGAGGAAAAGCTCAGCCGAACTCACCCAGCGTTCACGGCGCGGGCGCGGCGGAGCCGGCGGCGCGAGCGGTTCAACGGGACGTTCAGGGATGGGCACAGGGCCGTGCAACGGGCCGTGGTGTTCTTGCAATTAACTCACCGTCTCCACACCCGTTCGCGCCCCTTCGAGTCGATGCCGCCATCATGTTCGGGGAAACGGGCGCCGACAAGCTATACGGCTCTGGCTCAATATACCCGTCGGAAAAAAGAAAGCTTCAGGGGAAAGGGGCACGCGCAGAGGGCGGCATGGCGTACATCCGGCCTATGCACCCTCACGGCGGCATCAAGCGGCTGGGGGGAAGCCGCGACACGCGCCTGCGCGTTGGAAGAAAAGTGGGAAGCGAGGCGCGGTTTTACAAGGGCCTGTGCCGGGCGAGATAAGCAAAAGCGGACAACAGGAAGCGGGCGCCGATGACAAGCGCGTCTGCATCGACGGCATGGCCGAGATTGGGGAGCGCCTGCCCCGCCGCGACGACGCCGACTTCCGACAGCGCTTTCACCGTGACGTGCATGCCATAGACGGGGGCGAGTTCGTCGAGTTCGCCATTGACCAGCATGACCGGCGGGCGAGACGTGATGTCGGCGGCGAGATGCTCGCGCCCGACGAGGCCGCCTGCATAGCCAAGGATGGCGGCGGGCGCGACCGCGCGACGGAGGCCGGTGTGCAGAGCCATCAACGTGCCCTGACTGAAACCGACGAGAGCGAGACGGGAGGCGTCGAGACCGAGGCGGGCGAGTTCGCCGTCGATGAAGGCATCGACGGTCGGCTGGGCGGCGACGGCGTCATCGTAAAGACGCGGATCGCTGCCGGGACGCTTGCCGACCCATTGGAAGCCACCGTCTTTGGTCGCCGCCGGGCCGTCCGGCGCGACGAAGGCGACGGTCGGCATGGAGGCCTGCCAGTAATCGGCGAAGGCCATGAGGTCGGCGCCCGACGAGCCGTAGCCGTGGAGGAAAACGACGAGCCATTCGGCTTGCCCGGCGGGATCGCGGCGGAGGGCGTTGAGTTTTGTCATGGCCGCAGTTTGAGGACCTGCTTCAAGGGGTCAAGCACGGAAGCGCCTCGAATTTACATATATGAAGTTTACCTTTGTAGTTATACTTCGCATATGATACTCTCTCTGCATGACCGACATAAAGATTGAAACCCCGGATGCTCTGGCAATCGCCGGCGATTTGCGCGTGCTTATCGGCAAGCTGAACCGGAAGCTGCGCGAACAGGGGGGCGCCGGCGATCTCACGGCGTCGCAGAAGGCCGTGTTGCTTCAACTCGAAGCCGCCGGACCGACGACGGTCACGGCGCTCGCCAAGGAATTGCATGTGCGCTCGCAATCGATGGGCGCGACCGTTTCCGCGCTTGAAGCGGCGGGATATGTCAGCGGCGCACCCGATCCCAATGACGGACGGCGGACAATCCTGTCGCTGACGCCAGCCTGCCGCGACAAAATTCTGGCAGGGCGCGCGGCGCGGCAAGACTGGCTCTACCGGATGATCCGCGCAAAATTCGACACGGGCGATCAGCGCGATCTCGCCGCCAGCATCGAGCTGTTGAGACGGCTGGTCGATAGCTGACCTCCTCCCCCTTCGTTCCCCCACTTCATTTGCGCATAGGACCGACATGGCCGTCACCACACTCGACCCTCAAACCGCCCTCATCGTCATCGACCTGCAAAAGGGCATCGTCGCGCGCGAGGCCGCACATCCAACGAGTGAGATTGTCGCCCGCGCGGCGCAGTTGGCCGAAGCCTTCCGTGCTCACAAGCTGCCGGTGGTTCTCGTCAAGGTGACGGCGACGGCGCCGGGACGCAGCGACCAGTCGCGCGGCGGGAGCATGACCCTTCCGGCCGAATGGACCGAGCTTGCGCCCGAGTTGAACCAGCAGGCTCAGGATCATGTCGTCGAAAAACGTACATGGGGCGCTTTCGTCGAGACGGACCTGATGGACTACCTCACAAGACAAGGCGTCACGCAGGTCGTGATGGCGGGCGTCGCCACCAGCATCGGCGTCGAGTCCACGGCGCGACAGGCTTATGAAGCCGGCTTCAACGTGACGCTGGCCATCGACGCGATGACCGACATGAGCGCCGATGCGCATGAAAACAGCGTGACGCGTATTTTTCCGCGTCTCGGCGAGACCGGCAGCGCGCAAGACATCATCAACCTGTTGAACATCCGCCCGTCGTGAACCTGACCGCGCCGCACACATTCCGCGCCCTCAACAACTACAATTACCGGCTTTGGGCCGGTGGCGCGATCGTGTCCAATGTCGGCACATGGATGCAGCGCACGGCGCAGGACTGGATTGTTCTCGTTCAACTCACGCATCAAAGCGCGTCGGCTGTCGGCATCGTCATGGCGCTGCAATTCGGACCGCAGCTCTTGATGCTTCCTTTCTCGGGTTTTGCCGCCGACCATTTCGACCGGCGCAAGCTGCTGATGACCACGCAAGCGGCCATGGGCACGCTGGCGTTTGCTCTGGGCGTGCTGACGGTCACGGGGCTTGTGCAACTCTGGCACGTCTATGTGTTCGCTTTTCTGCTCGGGTGCGTCGCGGCTTTCGACGCACCGGCGCGTCAGACATTCGTCTCGGATCTCGTGGGTGAATCCGATCTCGTCAATGCCGTGGCGCTCAATTCGACCTCCTTCAACGCCGCCCGCATGATCGGCCCCGCCATCGCCGGGCTGCTTATCGCTTCGGTGGGCACGGGCTGGGTGTTCCTCATCAACGCCGCCTCCTATGTCGGCGTTCTCTTCTCGCTCACCTTTCTGCGCGTCGATCAATTGCATCGGGGCATTCTGGGCGCGCGTGGCACCGGCGGATTGATGGAGGGGTTTCGCTATGTCGCAAAGCGACCGGACCTCAAAGCCATATTGCTGATGATCTTTCTGATCGGCACCTTCGGCCTGAATTTTCCGATTTATATTTCAACCATGTCGGTCAAGGTCTTTCACGCCGGGGCGGGCCAATATGGCCTGCTCACTTCAACCATGGCCGTCGGCTCGGTGATCGGCGCATTGCTGGCGGCGAGGCGCGAGCGGCCGCATGTCGCGCTGCTGTTCGCAGGCGCGGCGGTTTTCGGCGTCGGCTTCACGCTGGCGGCGTTCATGCCCACCTACTGGCTATTCGGATTGATGCTCGTTCTGATCGGCGTATCGACGCAGACCTTCAACACCACGGTCAATGCAACGATACAGCTTTCGACCGAGCCGCATATGCGCGGGCGCGTGATGGCGATCCTGTTTGCAATCGCGCTGGGCGGGACGCCTCTCGGCGCGCCGATCGTCGGACACATCGCCGACCATTTCGGTCCGCGCTGGGCGATGGGCGTCGGCGCGATGGCCGGATTTAGCGCGGCGCTCGTGGGGCTGCGCTACCTTGTCAAATATCGCGATCTGAAAATCTGGATCGAAGCGGGACGTCCGCGCGTCAGTCTCAACGACCTGCCCCGACACGCTGCGGGCGGAACGCTATCTTGATTTGGCGTAGTCGAGCAGACGCTTGCTCGACTCCTTGAGAATGCCGTCCTGTTTGCAGAAGCAGAAGCGCGCGAGGTGGCGCGGGGCGGCGGCGGGGTTGGCGTAGAAGGCCGACAGAGGGATAGCCGCGACTTTCGCCTTGATGGTGATGTCGCGGCAGAATTCTTCGTCGGCGCCGTTGAAGCCGAGAGGACGGAAGTCCGCGCTAATGAAATAGGTACCGTCGCTGGGCAGGACGTCGAAACCTGCTTCCTTCAGGCCCCTGGCCATCAGGTCGCGTTTGGCTTCGAGCGCGTTGGCGAGGCCTTCAAAATAGCTGTCGTCTTTGCCGAGGCCGAAGGCGATGGCGGTTTGGGTCGCCGGGGCCGTGGTGAAGGTGACGAATTGATGCGCCTTCATGATCGGCGTCATCAGATTTTCCGGGCCGGTGATGTAACCGATCTTCCAGCCGGTGAGAGAGAAGGTCTTGCCCGCCGAACCGATACGGACGCAGCGCTCGGCCATGCCCGGCAATGTCATCAGCGGGATGTGCCGGTGGCCGGAGAAGACGAGATGCTCATAGACTTCGTCGCAGACCGCATAGGCGTCGTGTTTCAGCACCAGAGCGGCAATCGCCTGCAACTCGTCGCGGGTGAAGACCTTGCCGGTCGGGTTCATCGGCGTGTTCAACAGGATGAGCTTGGTCTTGTCGCTGAAGGCGGCCGCAAGCTTTTCCATCGGCAAGGACCAGAGCGGCGGCTCCAGCGAGACGCTGACGCATTTTGCACCCGCCGCTTCGATGATCGGCTTGTAGCTGTCATAGGCGGGCTCGAGGATGATCGCCTCGTCGCCGGGATTGAGGAGCGCCATGAGACAATCATTCAACGCCTCGGTCGCGCCCGATGTCACCAGCACCTGTTTCTGCCAATCGACGTCGATGCCGTAGAAGCGCTTGTTCGAGGCGGCGACAGCCTGACGGAGCGCGGGCAGGCCCGGCATGGGCGGATACTGGTTCGGGCCGTCGATCAGGGCCCTGGCGGCGACGGCGCGCACATCGTCCGGGCCTTCATCGTCCGGGAAGCCCTGCCCCAGATTGATCGCGCCATGTTCGACGGCGAGCGAGGACATGACGGTGAAAATCGTCGTGCCGAGATTGGCGAAAACCCGATTGGCCGGCCGCATAAAGTCACCTTTATGTATGCAGGATCAGAACATATGTATGCAGAGCCGGAGCGCGTCCGCTTTCTATAGTTTTATAAAATAAAAAACACGCGAGGAATGACATTTCCTCGCGTGCGAAATCTGATCGTCAATTCCTTGATTATAGCGACTCCAGCAACTTACGATGGATCAATCGAACGTCTTTCCCCGTCTCAAGGTTTGAGTCGTGTATTTTTTCCAGGTCTTCCAGAATTTTCTTTTCCAGAGCTTTGAGATGCCCCCAAACCTCTTCTTCATTTTCAGAACGCCTAGAGGAAGATTGATCCAAATCTCCAGAAGCTGCCATCATTAGCGCTTCAGATACCCAGGCCCCAATTCGCATACCTCTCTTCTGCGCCGCTTTTCGGCTCAACTCTACAGCGACTGCGTCCAAACCTTTAATCGTCCATTGCGATTTCTGGTTTTCATCTTCGCTCGCTCGCTCCCCCAATTGCCCTTCGGTTGAGCGGTGCATTTTGTCCATTAGCTCTCTCCTAATATCTAAGTTGGATGGGGATATCACCGATCCCATACTTACCCACGATGTGTTGTACACCTGCAGGTTACTTTTGTAACCCCAAGAGAGCCCTTTTAGTTAACTTTCCCTCACCAACACTCCATATTATCCCCCAAAAGTCCCCATCTAGGTTGACATAAAGACCCCTCGAATCTAGGGTGACTGTCCCGTTGAGGGAGAGGCAGGAGCTCTTGGGGAGGGTTTTGCGGAGGATGATCAGCTTATGCTTGAGGCAACAGAATGGGCGAGAGCCC
>DASYEM010000006.1:0-47643 GCA_036499025.1 Parvibaculum sp.
GTAAGCGTTTTTGTCGTTCAATTGCACCCACACGTGAGGAAGCCGCCTGTAACGCAGGATGGCGCGCATCTTCATTGAATAGGGGGAACCGAGGCCCCCAAGAATTCGATAGGTCCCGTCGCTCATGGTTTTCTCCCGCTCATGCCCCCGGCTCTTGCCCCCGTTCCGTGCTTCGCGCGGGGCCGCCATGGTTAATGGTATACATTAACATGACCGAAGAGGGGGAAATGAGCAAGGCGGAGGAACGGGCCGGCGCGGGGCGGACGGTCGTTCTTATTCACGGCATGTGGAGCCGTCCGCATGTCTGGCAGAACTTTCGTCATTTCTTCGAGGCGCGCGGCTATCGCGTGCTGACGCCGATGCTTCGCCATCACGACATTGAGCGCTGGATGGAGCCTCACCCGGAACTGGCGACGACAAGCCTGCTCGATTATGCAGACGACATCGCGGCCGAGATCGCCGAACTCGACGAGAAGCCCTTCATCATCGGCCATTCGATGGGTGGGACGATTGCGCAGATCCTTGCCGCGCGGGGTCTGGCTCGCGGCGCGACCTTGCTGGCGACCGCGCATTGCGCGCCGATCGTCGCGCTCAGCCCAATGGTCGCCTGGATTTTCCTGCGCGAGATGATGCTGACGCCTTTCTGGCGGCGGACGCAGCTTCCCTCCTATCGCGCCATGCGCAGCGGCATATTGAACGGACTTAATGACCGCGATGCGCGCAATCTCTATGCGACGCTGATACCGGAATCGGGCCGTTCGTTCTTCGAGCTTGCCTTCTGGTATTTCGACAACCGGCGCGCCGCGCTGGTCGATGCGGCGCGCGTCACCTGCCCGCTGCTGATGCTGACGGGAACGGACGACCGCCTGACACCGATGTCGGTTGCCCAGCGGACGGCGGAATATTACGGCGGCAAGGCGCGGTTTGAGGCTGTGCAAGGCCATGCCCACTGGCTGCCGGGCGAGACAGGCTGGGAGGCCATCGCGGAGCGCGCCGCTCGCTTCTTCGAGATGGAGGCCCAACACATTGAAATAGAAACGGGCGCGACCGAAGCCGCGCCCGAGCTTGAACCACTTTTCATTTAAGCGGCCTGTTCAGGCCGCTGTCGGCGCCGTCTTGTGCCCGCGCACCAGTTTGCCCGGCAATGCGCCGGTATGCTGGCCGTCACGATAGATCACCACACCGCTCGCAATCGTCGCGACATAACCGTCGGCTTCCTGCATCAGGCGGCGCGCGCCGGACGGGAGGTCGTAGACCATATGCGGCGGGCGAAGCTGAAGATTGTCGAAGTCGATGACGTTGACGTCGGCCTTGTAGCCCGGCGCGATGAGCCCGCGATCAAGAAGGCCCATGGCTTCCGCCGTGTCGCGCGTCTGGCTCTTGACCACGAATGGCAGATCCAGCTTCTCGCCGCGTGTGCGGTCGCGGCACCAATGCGTCAGCATGTAAGTCGGCACGCTGACGTCGCAAATCGCGCCGACATGCGCGCCGCCGTCCGACAATCCAAAGAGCGTGTTCGGGTTGCGCATCATGGTCAGCGTGTTGTCGAGGTTGAACTCGAAGTAGTTGTGCAGCGGGAAGAAAAGAAATCCATTGCCGCCATTGGCCGTCAGCACGTCGAAGACGATTTCGTCCGGGTTCTCGCCCGTGCGCTTGGCGCGCGCGCCGATGCTGTCTTCCGGCGCGGGTTCGTAGTTCGGCGGATTGCCGAGGTCGAACATCTTGTGATAGGCGCCCGCCAATGAGTTGACGAAGGGATGGCCCTGTTCCGGCTTTTCGGCGAGCATCTTTTCGCGGAAGCCGGGAGCGAGCATTTTCGTGACGCGTTCGGCAAGTGGCAGATGCGCGATGGCGGCATAGCTCGGGCGCGTCACGAACGGATGCACCGAGCCTTGCAGGCCAAGCATCAGTCCGACGGGGCGGCCCTGTACCTGCGCCTTGATAGGCAGGCCACGACCGGCGGCGGCATCGAGACGCGCCGTGAGATCGCGCCACTGGTCGGGCATCACGTCCGCCTGCACCATCGAGAAGCTCAACGGGCGACCGGAGATTTCGACAAGCTCCGTAATGAGGCCGAATTCGTGGTCGATTTCGCGGAAGTCTGACACCCATTGCAGCACACCCGCGCCTGCGTCTTTCAGGCCGTGGGCGATGGCAACCATTTCAGCATCGGCCGCGCCGACCGTCGGCGTCAGATCGCCGTCCGCCGTGCGATGGACCATGGTGCGCGTGGTGGAAAAACCGAGAGCGCCCGCCTTGATCGCATCGCGCACGATGACGCGCATTTCGGCAATCTCGGCTTCTGTCGCCGGTTCGCGTTTTGCGCCGCGCTCGCCCATCACGTAGACGCGGAGCGCGCCGTGCGGAATTTGCGCAGCGACGTCGATGTCGCGCGGACGGGCTTCGAGCTGATCCATGTAATCGCCGAAGCTTTCCCAATTCCAGGAGAGACCTTCGCTGAGCGCCGCGCCCGGGATGTCCTCGACGCCTTCCATCAGGCGGATCAACGTCTCGTGATCCTTCTTGCGCACCGGCGCGAAGCCGACACCGCAATTGCCCATGACCACCGTCGTCGTGCCGTGAATGGAGGACGGCGTCATGCGCTCGTCCCATGTGGCCTGACCATCGTAATGCGTGTGAATATCGACCCAACCCGGCGTGACGAGCAGGCCCTTGGCGTCGATCTCTTCGCGGCCGGTCGCGCTCACCTTACCGACTTCGACGATCACGCCCTTGTCGATGGCGACGTCGGCCTGACGGGGTGCGGAGCCGGTTCCGTCCACCAGCGTTCCGCCGCGAATGACGATGTCCACTTCAGCCATGGGGTCCCTCACATGTTTTGAATGCTTGTTGGGAGGAGTTTAGACCCCGAAGGCGCAAGGCGGAAGAGCGCGGCGTTCAACCTTCGATTTCCGCAGGTTTCCGCGGCTTACCCTTCAACGAAACGGTCTCCCAGCCGGCAACGACGACAAGGATCGCTGTCGTCGCGGCGCTGAGCGAAAGAAGCGTCGCATAGGGCGCGGCGAGGCCCGTGCCGACCAACAGGCCGAGACCGACGAGATGCGAGAGGGGCATCCGCCCGGCGATGGCCCATTTGAAAAGTGTGTTGCCGACCAGATAAAGCGCCGGTCCGCCAAGGATGACGGCGATGACGGAAAAGTCCAGATGGCCCTCGGGATGGGCGAGAACACGTTCGTCCGCGACAGCCGCGACGATGATCCCGGCAACGATCAAGCCATGGAAATAAGTATAGGCGAGACGCGCGAGGCGGCCCGGATCGGCGGAAGCGGCGATCTTGCGACTGCCGCGTTCGGCGCCTGTGTCGAAATAGATCCACCACATGGCGACGCTGCCGATGAAGGCGATGACGAAGGCGGCGGCTGAGGGCGCCGTCCAATCATGTTCGGAGAAGGTCGCGCCGGTGACGAGGATCGACTCGCCGAGAGCGATGATGATGAAGAGCGAGCATCGTTCGGCGAGGTGCCCTCCGTCGATGTCCCAGTCTTCGCTTGTCGAATAGCCGAGACCCGGCACCGGAAAGCCGAGCGCCGGAGCGGCCCATGTAAGCACCGCCGCCACAGCCCAGAGCGCCAGGCGCTGATCGCCTTCGAGACAGGCACCGGCTATCCAGAAGATGCCGCACAGCGTTTGCCAGAAAACGATCCGCTGGAAATTGAGCGTGTTGCGGTGATTGTCAGATCCGAAGGCCCACAGCACGAAGAGCGAGCGGCCGACTTCGATGGTGACGAGAGCCAGAGCAAAGGTGAGCGCCTTGGTCTCGAAGGCATCCGCTATCGAAGTTGAGAGAATGAGGCCAGCCAGCATCAAGACCAGTAGAAGCAGGCGAACCGGCGCTCGCTCCGGGTCGAGCCAGTTCGTGACCCACGACGTCGCGATCCATGCCCACCAGATCGCGACAAACAACAGCGCGGTGTGAACCGCGCCGTCGAATGTCAGATGCTTCAGCAGCGAATGCGAAAGTTGCGTGACCGCGAAGACAAACACCAGATCGAAGAAGAGTTCGATGAAGGTAACGCGTCCGTATTCGTGCGAGCGGCGGCTGCGCAACAAGGTCGTTCGGGCCGGGCTCTCGGTCATGCAGGTCGTATTCTCGATTATTCGAGCGGCGTCTTATTCGAGTGGCGTCAGGGCCGCTTGCGTGTCGGCGGCGGCGGTTTTGGCTTTGGCGAAGTCGGTTTCGGCGAGCCCAGCCTCGGCCTTTGCGAGAGCCGCTTCGAGAGCCTTCTTTTTGGCCGCATCCGCCGTATCGGGGATGGCGCCCGTGCCGAGCGGCTTGCAGGGATTCATTTCCTTGGGCGCAAAGCCTTTGCCTTCAGGTCCGACAAGGCAGTTGATCGTGTGGTGAAGATGCGTGTGGACCTCGTTGATGTCGCCGCCCTTGGCGGCGAGACCTGCATGCTGCGCGGCGGCGGCGACTTCCTTGCTCACCTGCGGCGCGGCGAGCGCCGGACCTGCAATCAGAAACGAGAAACCGGCGGCGGCGAAGGCCAGCGTGGCGAGTGTATGATTTTTACGCATTGTGTTTCCTCCCGGAGGGCGCTCTTGCGAGCCGAGGCGATGAGCCTACACCCGCATTGATCGAAGCGAATGACAAAAAGACGTGAGCGGCTTGCAACAGGCCGAGATCAGAACCGGAAGCTGAGCTTGCCGACTTCCGCCAATTCTTCCGCGCTCAGTTCCCATTCACCCGCCTTCACATTCTGCTCGACTTGTTCGGGCTTTGTCGCGCCTGCGATGACGCTTGCGACTTGCGGCTGCGAGGCGAGCCAGCCGAAGGCGAGATCGAGCAGCGAGTGGCCGCGCGCTTCGGCGAAGGCCGTCAGCTTTTCCACGAGATCGAAATTCTGGTCCGACAGGATCGCCTTGCCGCGATCACCCCAGGCGGTCAGACGGCCGTCATTGGGAAGGCCCTGATTGCGTTTGTATTTGCCGGTGAGCATTCCGCTCGCCAGCGGGAAATAGGGCAACACGCTCGCGCCATAGACTTTCGCGGCGGGGATCAGCTCCTGTTCGATCTTGCGGTCGAGAAGGTTGTAGTGGTTCTGCGCGGAAATGAATTTCGCGCTACCCAGTTCTTTCGCGATGTACCAGGCGTCCGCCAATTGCCAGCCTGCAAAGTTCGACGAGCCGATATAGCGGACCTTGCCCGCTCCGATCAGATCGTCGAGAGCGGCGAGCGTTTCGTCAATGGGTGTTTCAGGATCGGGAAAATGAATCTGGTAGAGGTCGATGTAATCGGTACCAAGGCGCTTCAGGCTCGCTTCGACCGCGTTGACGATGTAGCGGCGCGAGGCGCCTTTCATCAGGTCGCCCTCGCCCATCGGCAATCCGAATTTCGTCGCCAGCACGATATCCTTGCGGCGCTCGCCCAGCGCCTTGCCGAGCATGGTTTCGGAGCCGCCCTTGTTTCCATAAGCGTCGGCGGTGTCGAACAGCGTTATGCCGCTGTCGAGAGCCTTCTCCACCACGTCATTGGTAG
This sequence comes from Parvibaculum sp., assembly GCA_036499025.1. GTDB lineage: Bacteria > Pseudomonadota > Alphaproteobacteria > Parvibaculales > Parvibaculaceae > Parvibaculum. The sequence continues at coordinate 5,501 of DASYEM010000006.1, forward strand.
CGGCCTGATCGATGCGCATGCCGAAATTGTTGCAGCCGAGACCGACGACGGAAACCTTGAGGCCCGAACGGCCGAGCGATTTCATGCGCATGGAAAACTCCGATGTGAAATGACGAATTTGCACGCAGCATAGACCAAGCGGAACTCCGTTTCAGGTCACAGTTCCGTCAGTCGTCTTTCGCGCTCGCACAATTGCGCGAGACTTTCAAAATCATTAGACTCCCGAATTAGGGCAATTACCCTAAAACAGAGGCAGGCCGTCAGGGACGCTGAAAAGCGAGGCGAGCGATGCCCATCAGGAGGAAACGCTGATGAAATTCACGTGGTTCAACCTTATGCCGTGGCAGGACTTGCCCGATGACTTCCGCGAGAAGCATCGCTCTGTCTGGGTCGACATCGACTCGCGGCTCTTCGATCCGGCGCGCGCGCATTTTCTCTACAATGAATATATGGACCTGCTCGAATATTCCTCGACGCTGGGCTTCGACGGCATCGGCGTCAACGAGCATCACCAGAACGGCTACGGCATCATGCCGTCGCCGAATATCATCGCGGCTGGGCTTGCACGGCGCACGAAGGATGTCGGGCTTGTCGTGCTCGGCAATTCGATTGCGCTCTACAATCCGCCGGTGCGCGTCGCCGAAGAATTCGCGATGCTCGATTGCATCTCGGGCGGACGCCTTGTGGCGGGCTTTCCGGTCGGCACGTCGATGGACACGAATTTCTGCTACGGACAGATCCCGGCGCTGACGCGCGAGAAATACAACGAAGCACACGACCTCATCAAAGAAGCATGGAGCAATCCCGACCCCTTCGCCTTCAATGGCCGCTACAACAAGCTGCGCCACGTCAACATCTGGCCGCGACCGATCCAGAATCCGATGCCGATCCATATCCCCGGCGGCGGTTCGGTCGAGACCTACGACTTCTGCATCGACAATACCTACTCCTATTCCTATCTGTCGTTCTCGGGTTACATCCGCGCCAAGGCGCTGCTGCAGGGCTATTGGGACCGCGTCACCGAGCGCAACGCGCCCGACACATCGCCCTATCGCGCCGGTTTCGCGCAGACGATCTGCGTCGCGGACACGGACGAGGAAGCCGAGCGGCTTTATTCAGAGCATGTCAGCTATTTCTACAATCGCTGCCTGCATGTCTATGGCGGCTTTGCCGATGCACCGGGCTACCGGACGATCAAGACGATCCAGACCGGCGCGCTTTCGCAATATGCGCCGCCCACCGGCGGCTATGGGCACCTGTCGTGGAAGGACCTCATCGAGCAGGGCCACGTGATCGCAGGCAGCCCGGAGACAGTGCGTCAGCGCATGGAAGAACTCATCAAGGGGCTTCACGTCGGCAACATCTTCTGCCTGATGCATGTCGGCAATATGCCGAAGGACAAGTGCATGTATTCGACGAAGCTCTTTGCCGAAAAAGTCATGCCGAAGCTCCGCAACATGTTTCCTGAATATGCCGATGACGGCCGCTTCTGGTGCAAGCCGCTGGCGAAACAGGCCGTGCCCGGCAGCCTTCCCAATGAACAAGCCGTCGTGGCGGCGGTCGGAGGTAAAGACTGATGGAACTCAAGACCGTAAAAACGCCGCATGTGCCCGTCCGCTATTTCGAAGGCGGAAAAGGCGAGCCGCTTGTCTTCCTGCATGGCGCGGGCGGCATTCAGGCGGGCGATCCGCTGTTCCTGAAGCTCGCGGAGAAGTATCACGTCCATGCGCCGCTGCTGCCGGGCTACGGCGACTCGGAAGAATGCGGCGAAATCCGCGACATGCTCGACTTCACGCTGCATACGGCGGATGTCGTTGAAGCGCTCGGCCTCAAGGACCCGATCCTCGTCGGCCATTCGATGGGTGGCATGATCGCAGCCGAAATGGCGGCGATTGCGCCTTCCACCGTCTCGCGTCTTGCGCTTATCTGCCCGGCGGGATTGTGGCTCGACGAATATCCGATCCCCGATCTCTTCGCGATGCTGCCTTATGAGATGCCGCAATATCTCTTTCATGACGTTGAGGCGGGCACGAAGCTGATGACGGCGGGCGTCGCGCTCGACGACCCGGAATGGCTCAAAGCCTTTCTGGTGATGAATGCGCGGCAGATGGGCATGGCTGGGAAAATTCTCTTCCCCATTCCCGATCGCGGACTGGCGAGCCGCCTCTATCGCATCAAGGCGAAGACCGTTCTGATCTGGGGCGACGGCGACAAGCTGATCCCGCCTGCTTACGCGCATGCCTTCAAGAAAGGCATCAAGGGCGCGGAGCTGGTGTCCATCGCGGAGGCGAGCCATATGGTGACGCTGGAAAAGACCGATCAGGTGGCAGCGGCCATCGGCAAGCTCGGCTGAGCGGATTTAAAAAGTTTCGGCGTCAATAATAAAAAACGGATGCTGGATAGGAGCGAAGGGCCGTCTCGAAAGAGGCGGCCCTTCTGCTTATGCGTCAGCCGTAAATCTGCACGGCGGCAAGAATGAGCGTGATGATGGAGCCAAGCAGTAGAAGGCCCGTCGAAAGAATGCCGATGGAGAAACCGAGGCTGCGCTTGCCTGCCTCTTCGTAATAGCCGCGTGCATAAATCAGGCGGCTGACCGGATAGAAGACACCGATGATCGCGGCCCAAAGATCATGAGTCGACAATGCGAAAAGCCAGAGGACGGGAAGGAAGAGCAGCAGCCCTTCCATCGTGTTCTCATGGACACGCAGCGTGCGCATGAATTCGTCCGGGCCGGACGTCGCGGGCGCGGGTACGTTCAGCTTCGTGCGAACCTTGCCGACATTCATGGCCATCCAGAAATAGACGATGAGCGACAAGAGCGTGACGAGGCCGGTGAGCGGATAGGCAAAAGACATATGTTTCTCCCCTGATCTTTTTGTCCCGTCACAAGGAGTACATGCCCGACCGTGCGAACAGAAGCGTTACCTTCGGGGACCGTCAGCGGACTGGCGCGGATGGCGGGCTTGGTTCTATTCTGGGTCCAGAAAAATTCAGGGAGAAGACCGATGGATCTGGCGCTCAGCAAGGACGATGCGGCCTTTCGCGACGAAGTGCGCGGTTTCCTGAAGGCCAAGCTGCCGCGCGAAGTGGCCGAAGCCCAATCGGTCGGGGTGTCGGTCGCCAAGCCATTGCTGAAGACGTGGCAGCGCGTTCTCTACGATCAGGGTTGGGTCGCGCCCGCCTGGCCGAAGGAATATGGCGGCACGGGCTGGACGACCACCCAGCGGCATATTTTCGATGAGGAAACGGCGACGGCCAATGCACCGCGTTTGATGCCTTTCGGACTCTCGATGGTCGGGCCGGTTCTCTATACATTCGGCACGGCGGAACAGAAGGCACAGCACCTGCCCGGCATCCTCACCGGCGAGACGTGGTGGTGCCAGGGCTATTCGGAGCCCGGTGCGGGTTCAGACCTTGCCTCGCTGAAGACGAAGGCCGTGCGCGAGGGCGACGATTACATCGTCAATGGTCAGAAAATCTGGACGTCCTATGCCCATGAAGCCGACTGGATTTTCTGCCTCGTGCGCACCGACGACAAGTCGAAGCCGCAAGAGGGCATTTCGTTTCTGCTCATCGACATGAAGACGCCGGGCATCACGGTGCGGCCCATTATTTCCATCGACGAGCTGCATCATCTCAATGAAGTCTTCTTTGAGAATGTGCGTGTGCCGGTTGCGAACCGGATCGGCCAGGAAAATAAGGGCTGGACCTATGCGAAGTTCCTGCTGACGCATGAGCGCACGGGGATCGCGGGCGTGCCGGGCTCCAAGAAAGCCGTCGAGCAATTGCATCGCGTCGCGGCGGCCGAGCGCGCGAGCGACGGCAAGCGGCTCGCCGACGATCCGTTTTTCAAGGCCAAGCTTGTGGAGATCGAAGTGAAGCTCGCCGGGCTCGAAATCACGAACCTGCGTATTCTCGCCGATGCGGAAGCGGGACATGCGGTCGGCGAGAAATCCTCGATCCTGAAGATCATCGGCACGGAAGTTCAGCAGGCTTTGCAGGAACTCGCCATTGAAGCCATCGGCTATTACACGCTGGCCTCTCACCGCGACCGGCTGGAGGGGCGCAGCAATGCGCCGATGGTGGGGCCGGACTATGCCGAAACCACTTTCGCCAATTACGGATTCGGGCGCGCGGCGACGATCTATGGCGGCTCGAATGAAATTCAGCGCAACGTGCTGGCGAAAGCCGTGTTGGGACTTTAACGGGCGGCGAGACGCGCAAGCGTACCTGCGAGGCTCAAGCCTGCGATCACCATGGCCATCGGCAGGGCCGTGCCATCATTGAGCAGGCCGACGACCGCGCCCGAGCAGGCTGCCGCGCCGAATTGCACGATGCCGTTCAATGCCGCCGCCGAACCGGCATTGCTCTGAGCGCGCGACATGGCGGCGGCGACGGCGTTCGCGCCGATGAAGCCGCCGCAACTCAGCAACACAAAAAGCAGCACGATGAGCGGCACCAGCGCGGCGGGCGCGGCATAACTCAAAATCAACAGTGAGGCTGCTGCGACAAGGTGCACGCTTGTTGCGACGCCGAGGATAGTGCGGCCCGAGATGCGCCGCAGCAACCAGGCGTTGACCTGTGCGCCAACGATAAAGCCCAATGCGTTGAAGCCGAAGACCAGAGCGAATTGTTCCGGCGTCAAATGGTGATAGCTGATGAAGACGAAAGATGCGCCGGTGATATAGGCAAACATGCTCGCCGAAATGAACGCGTTGGCGAGCGTGAAGGCCATATAAGGCCGGTCTTGCATCAGTTCGACATAGGCGCGCAAGACGGAGCCGAGACCGCGTTTCGTGCGGCCCGCAGGCGGCAGCGTTTCACCCAGTCCCCGCCAGACCGCCACGAAACAGATCGCCGCGAATGCCGCCTGAAACAGGAAGATGAACGACCAATTGAAATGAGCGATGAGAAAGCCGCCGAAGAGCGGTGCGAGGATCGGCGCAACGCCCATGACCAGCATCAACAGCGAATAGATCTGCGCGGATTCCCGTTCCTCGAACAGATCGCGAACCATGGCGCGGGAAATCACGATGCCCGCGCAGCCGCCCAAGGCTTGCACGAAACGCGCAGCCGTCAGCCACTCGATGCTGGGGGCATGAGCCGCACCGATGGAGGCGAGCGCGAAAGCCGATATGCCCACCAGAAGCGGGGGCAGGCGCCCATAGCGATCCGCCAAGGGGCCAACAACACTCTGACCCACGGCGATGCCGATGAAATAAGCCGCCAGCGTGCCCTGCACCGCGCCGGCGCTCGCGCCGAAATGCGCGGCGATGGCCGGGAAGGCCGGCAGATACATGTCGATGGCGAGCGGCGCAAAGGCAATCAGCGCACCGAGGATGAGGATAAAGCGGAGATGACCCCGGTGGATGCGTGAAGGTTCCATGTCCGCGTTCTTACACGGAAATGAAACGCTTCAAAACCCGCACCGCGATGCAAGCCGGTATCAGATTTTCTTTTCGCCCTGCCAATAACGGTCGCGCACCGTGCGGCGGACGATCTTGCCGGACGGCATGCGCGGCAGATCGTCGGTGAAATCGACGGAGCGCGGGCGCTTGTAGCCCGGCAGACGTTCGGCAGCGAAGGCGACGATCTCTTTCGCCAATGCGTCGGAGGCGACATAGCCTTCGTTCAATTGCACGACGGCTTTCACTTCCTCGCCCCATTCCTCGTTGGGCACGCCGATGGCGGCGACGTCATAGACGGCGGGATGTTCGAGCACTTCCTGATCGATCTCGACGGGATAGATGTTCACGCCGCCCGAGATGATGACTTCGGCGCTGCGCCCGGTGAGAAAGAGAAAGCCTTCCTCGTCGAGATAGCCCATGTCGCCCATCGTGAAGTCATTGCCGCGATAGGCGCCTTCGGTTTTTTCCGGAGCCTTGAAATATTCGAAGCGTCCGCTCGCGGGCGCCTGAAAATAGATCGTGCCGACTTCGTTGGGTTTCGCGGGTTCGCCCGCGTCGTTGACGATTTTCATTTCGACGCCGGGCAGCGGCTTGCCGACCGTGCCGGGTTTGCGCAGCCATTCATGGCTATCGACGAAAATGCCGCCGCCTTCGGTCGCCGCATAATATTCAAAGACCACCGGACCGAACCATTCGATGGAGCGTTCCTTCACATGCGTCGGGCAAGGGGCCGCGCCATGCAGCACCCAGCGCAAGGTCGAGTAATCATATTTGCCGCGCACTTCCGGCGGCAGGCTCAGGATGCGGTGAAGCATGGTCGGCACGACATGCGTATGGGTGATGCCGTATTCCTCGACGAGGCGCAGCGTTTCCTCGGCGTCCCACTTGTCCATGATGACGCAGCCGATACCGGAGTTGAGCGGAAAGTTCAGATTGAGCGCCAGCGGCGCGGCATGATAGAGCGGCCCCGTGACCAACGCCATGTCTTCGCCGGGCTGGAAACCCGCCGTCTCGGTGAGCTTCACCAGCAACGGCGAGACGGGCGCGGCTTGCCGACGGAAGACGCCCTTCGGATAGCCGGTCGTGCCCGAGGTGTACATCATCTGCGTGCCGAGCACGGGATCGGAGATGTCGTCCGTCTCCTCGGGCGCCACCGCCTTGTCGTAATCGACGAAGCCGGGGATGGAGCCGCCAACGGCAAGCTTGACGACAAGACCCGGCGACATGGCCGCCGCTTCGCTTGCGGCGTCGGTGAAGCGCACGTCGGAGATGAACGCCTTCGCCTCGCAATTATCGACAATGTAGCCGACTTCGCTTCCCTTCAGGTGCCAGTTCACCGGCGTCAGACGAAACCCGGCGCGCTGACAGGCGACGGTTGTTTCGACAAATTCAGGGCGGTTGGAACAGTGAAGCGCCACGGCGTCGCCCGCCTTCAAACCCGCTCGGCGCAAGGCGCGGACGAGTTGATTGGCGCGGGCGTTCAATTCGGCATAGGTCCGGTCGCCTGCTTCGGAAATAATGGCGGGGCGTTCGGGATCGAGGCTCGCATGCCATGCGATGATCATGCCCGACGCAGCCGCTTGCTCGCGGCTCCAGCCCGCCGCCGTCTGCGACACATTCATTCGACGCCCCTCCCAGGTTTTCGTAACTTTTCTGTGCTATTTCTTTCAGCCATTGGACAGCGGCATCTTTCCTTCCGTCAAGCTGACTCTCAGCCTTCTCCGACCGGGTATTCAATGTTGAACAGCTTCCGCGCCGCGCCTCTTCTGGCAGGCCTCGTGTTGTGCGGCGCACTCGCCGCCACTCCTGCCGCCGCCGCGGAGCAGATGCCCGATCCGGCGATCACGCCCGATGGCGGCTTTGTCACTATCGAGGTCGAGAACGACCTCTTCGCCAAACTCGCCAATACCGACCGGCACTATACGAACGGTTTGAAGCTTTCCTGGCTTTCGGGGCCGACGAACGATCTGCCGGGCTGGATGAAATCGCTGACGCCGCCGCTTCTGGGGGCTTTCACCAACGACACCAACATCACCGGCTCGACGCATCGCGTGGGCATTGCCCTGTCGCAGGCGATTTTCACGCCGGACGATACGGATGCGAGCGCACCGATCCCGACGGACCGGCCCTATGCGGCATGGCTGCACACGACGTTTTCGCTTGAGACCATCCGCACCAACGACATGGGCGAGGCTTGGCAGGACCAGTGGAAGCTCGATCTCGGCGTCGTCGGTCCGGCGGCTCTCGGCCGGCAGGTGCAGAACGGCTGGCACAAGATCATCAATGTCGAACAGGCAAACGGCTGGAACAACCAGTTGAAGAACGAACCCGGCGTCAATCTGAGCTTCGAGCGCGCCTGGCGGTCGAACCTGTTTCAGACGCCGAAGATGTTCGGCCTGGCCACCGACATCATTCCCTATAGCAGCATCGCGCTCGGCAATATCGCCGATTATCTGAGCGTCGGCGGCGTCTGGCGCATCGGGCCGACCCTGCCCGACGACTTTGGCCCGCCGCAGATTTATCCCGGCACCGGCGGATCCGAGTGGTTTCACGCCTCGACGGGCTTTGACTGGTATCTCTTTGCCGGCGTCGAGGGGCGCGCCGTGGCGCGCGACATATTTCTCGACGGCAACACGTTCACCGACAGCATGAGCGTCGACAAGCGCCCGCTCGTCGGCGATTTCAAACTAGGTGCCGTCGCGGTTCTGGGCTCGGCGCGGGTGAGCTTCACGCATGATTTCAGGACGCGTGAATTTTATGGCCAACCGAAGATTGACCAGTTCGGCTCGATCGTGCTGGGCTTCGCTCTATAAGCCAAAAACGATCGAGGAAAACCATGCCTGTTCTGCCTATCGGACGCATCCCGGCCTATTGGGCCGCCAGGGATGGGGGCAAGCCCGCCATCACGCATGAAGGCCGCACGGTGACGTGGGCCGAATTCGAGGCGAGCACCAACAGGCTTGCGCGGGCTTATGAAAAGCTCGGCGTCAAGGAAGGCGATCTCGTCACCATCGGGCTGCCGAACGGCATCGAATTCTATGAAGCATGTTTTGCGACATGGAAACTCGGCGCGACGCCACAGCCGATTTCGGCGCGGCTGCCGCAGGTCGAGCGCGAGATGATCGTCGAAGTCGCCGCTCCGTCGCTCGTGGTCGGCGCTCCAAAGGGCGCACATGGCGCGGTGCAATGCATCGACGTGGGTTTCACGCCCGACGCGTCCCTGCCGGACACGGAGTTGCCGGAGAAGACGGCGCGCTACTGGAAGGCGCCTACATCGGGCGGCTCCACGGGACGCCCGAAGATTATCGTCTCAAACGATCCCGGCGCTTTCGATCCGCTGGAAATTCGCTTGCAGCAAGAGATCGGCCGCGCGCAGCTTGTGCCGGGTCCGCTCTACCACAATGGACCGTTCAGCTTTTCAATGACCGGCCTGATGCGCGGCAATCATATCGTCGTGATGACGCGCTTCGATGCGGAAGAGACGCTGAAGCTTCTCGCCGAACACAAGGTCGATTGGGTGATGCTTGTGCCGACGATGATGCATCGCATCTGGAACCTGCCCGAAGACGTCCGCACCAAATACGATCTCTCACATTTGCGGATCATGCTGCATCTGGCGGCGCCCTGCCCGGCTTGGCTCAAGGAAAAATGGATCGAGTGGCTCGGTGCGGCGCGCGTTCACGAACTTTACGGGGGCACGGAAGCGCAAGGCGCGACGTGGATCTCGGGCGAAGAATGGCTCGCGCATCGCGGTTCGGTAGGCAAGCCCGCCGAGACCTGCGAGATGAAAATCGTCGGCGACGACGGGCGGACACTCGGACCGCGCGAAACGGGCGAAGTCTATATGCGCCCGCTGACAGGACCCGGCACGACCTATCATTATCTCGGCGCGACATCGAAACAGATCGAAGGCGGCTGGGAATCCATCGGCGATATCGGCTGGATGGATGAAGACGGCTATCTCTACCTCGCCGACCGTCACACCGACATGATCCTTGCGGGCGGCGCGAATATCTACCCCGCCGAAGTCGAAGCCGCCATCGACGCCTTCGCAGGCGTACGTTCGTCAGCGGTGATCGGATTGCCCGACGACGACATGGGCAATACGATCCACGCCATCGTCGATGCACCGGGCGGGCTCGACGAAACAGCGCTGCGCGCGCATCTGGGCGACCGTCTCGTGCGCTATAAAATTCCGAAAAGTTTTGAATTGGCCCATGAGCCACTACGCGACGATGCGGGCAAACTAAGGCGCTCGGCGTTGCGAGCCGAGCGGATCAAAGCCAAAGCTTGAACGGGGCTGCTCAGTCCGGCTTGGAATAATCGCGTTCTTCTTCGGGATCGAATTCCTTGGCGCGGGATTTGCCCTTGCGCTCGGCTGCGTCGAGTTCGTCATGCTCTGCGCCTTCGACGGCTTTTTCCGCGTCTTTGGCGGCTTTATCGACGCGGCCCGACTTCACGAAATTCTGCACGCCCTCGTTATAGGCCTTGGCGGCCGTGCGATTGCCTTCGCCTTCGTTCTTCTGCTGCTTCGTCATTTCTCAATCCTCCAATGCGGGGAATGAGAGAGAAACGAGCGGCAACCGGGCTTGTTCCGGTGAGGGCAGCGGCGTGTGATCAGACTTCAGTCTTGGTGCCGAGTTCGACGACGCGGTTCGGGGGAAGCTGGAAATACTCCGTCGGCGAAAGCGCATAATCCATCAGCAGAATGAAAAGCTGCGACTGCCATCCCGGCATTTTCGAAGAATGCTCGTGGACCAGGGTCTGCCGGCTGACGAAGTAAGAGGTTTCCATCGGCGGGAAGTCGAGACCGAAAGTGCGGCAACGCTCCAGCGTTTCCGGCACGTCGATCGGCTGCATGAAGCCGTGGCGGATTTCGATGCGAGCAAAACCATTCGGCAGCGTCTCGACGCTCATCTGTTCGCTCAATGGCACGCGCGGCGTGTCTTCGGTGCTGACGCGCAGCAGCGCGACGCGCTTATGCAGAACCTGATTGTGCTTGAGGTTATGCAGCAGCGCCGTCGGCACCATATCGAGATTGGCGGTGAGGAAGACGGCGGCGCCTTTGACGCGCTGGATTTTCTGATCGTTGGCCTGCTTTAGCAATGTTTCGAGGGGCACGGCGCCGTCGAGGAATTGTTCGGCGAGCAGTTTGCGCCCGCGCCGCCATGTTTCCATGACCGCGACGATGATGAGCGCGATCATGATCGGCAGCCAGCCGCCTTGCAGGAACTTGGTGAGGTTCGATGTGAGAAAACTCAGATCGATGATGAGGAAGACCAGCGCGACAAGCGCGACGGGGATCAACGGCCAGCCGGCGATGCGGCGGTAATAATAGAAGCCGAGCAATGTCGTCGTCACCATCGTGCCGACCACCGCGATGCCATAGGCATAGGCAAGGTTCGACGAACTCTCGAAACCGAAGACCACGGCGAGGACGCCGACCATCAGCGCGGCGTTGATCTGCGGCACATATATCTGGCCGCTTTCGCGCGCCGAGGTATGGCGGATGCGGACGCGCGGCAACCAGCCGAGTTCAACGGCCTGGCTCGTCACGGAGAAAGCACCCGAGATCACGGCTTGCGAGGCAATGATTGCCGCCATGGTCGCCAGAAGAATGAGAGGCACGCGCACAACTTCCGGCGCGAGCAGATAGAAGGGGTTCATCACGGCTTGCGGATCGTGAAGGATCAACGCGCCCTGGCCGAAATAATTGAGGATCAAGGCCGGATAGACAAGGACCGTCCAGATGCGGCGGATGGTCGAACGGCCAAAATGGCCCATGTCGGCATAGAGAGCTTCGGCGCCCGTGATGGCGAGGACGACCGCGCCAAGCAGCAAAAGCGCGTGCGTGTGGCCGCTCATGAGGAGTTCAAAACCCGGGCGCGGGTTGAGCGCGGCGAGCACCGCAGGCTCATGGGATATGCCCCAGACGCCGAGCAGACCGATGGTGACAAACCAGACCGCCATGATCGGACCGAAGAACGCACCGACGCTGGCCGTGCCGCTCTTCTGAGCCAGAAAAACACCGATCAGGAGCACCGCCGCGATGGGCATGGTCATACCGGCGAAAGCGGGCGAGACGACCTCAAGACCTTCGACCGCGCCGAGGACAGAGATCGCGGGCGTCAGGATGCCGTCGCCATAAAAGAGGGCTGCGCCGACCATGCCCGCCACCATCATCGCGGCGCTGAGACGGCCCTTTGGGCCGCTCTTCTGCAGCGCAAGCGCCGTCAGCGCCAGCACGCCGCCTTCGCCCTTGTTGTCGGCGCGCAGCATGAAGATGACGTATTTGGTCATCACCACGAGTGTGATCGCCCAGAAGACGAGCGAAAGCACACCTGTGACGGCTTCCGGCGTCGGCTTCAAGCCCACGGCGGGATCAAAGCATTGGCGGATGGTGTAGAGCGGGCTTGTCCCGATATCTCCGAAGACGACGCCAAGCGCGGCGACGTGGAGAGCCAGCCGGATCGGCTGTTTCTCCCCGGATGAGGCAGTGCTCAAAAGGTCGAGCCCCTTCGCTTTGTTTCGGGGGGTTGCGAGGGGGCGCATGCTGTCCGAACAGGGGGCGCGGGTCAACCAGTGCATTTGCCCCTCAGATTGCGGCCAAACGTCCCCTCTGATAGACGAGGAATACAGCCATTTACTTGTCATTCTTGTGCATTATGGAGAAAATATAATGACCGATTCAGCGCAAGCTCCGGTGCTCACCATCGAAAAATCGGGCGGAATCGCAACCGTCACCCTCAATCGGCCGTCAGCCATGAACGCGCTTTCGCGGGAGCTGCGGGCGGCCATTGCTGACGCCTTCGAGGCGCTGGAAGCCGATCCCGAGGTCAAAGCGGCGATCCTGACGGGCGCAGGCAAGGCGTTTTGCGCCGGGCTCGACCTCAAGGAACTCGGCAGTGGAGCGGCCACGGTTGGCGGCACCATTTCCGACAAGGACCCCGTCACCTCCATCGGACATTTCTCGGGCCCGGTCATCGGCGCGATCAACGGAGTGGCCATCACGGGCGGCTTTGAGCTGGCGTTGGCCTGCGACGTGCTGATCTGCTCCACCAACGCGCGCTTTGCCGATACGCATGCCCGCGTCGGCATTCTGCCGGGCTGGGGCCTTAGCCAGAAACTCTCTCGCGTGCTTGGCATTTACCGGGCGAAAGAGCTGTCGCTGACCGGCAACTTCCTTTCCGCCGAGCAGGCCGCCGATTGGGGCATGGTCAACCGCGTGGTCGCGCCGGAAGAACTGCTGGCGACCTGCCGCAAGCTTGCCGAAGATATGCTGACCGTCGTGCCGGAATGCCTGCCCGCTTATAAAGAGCTCATCAATGAAGGCTTTGCGCAGAGCTTCGGCGATGCGCTGAAGACCGAGCTGCGCTTCTCGGGCGAGCGGAACAAAAAGGTCGAATCCTCCGCCGTTGAAGCGCGGCGCGAGGGCATCCGCCAGCGCGGCCAAGGCCAGCAGCAGAAATAACCCCTTAGTCCTTGTTCCCCAGCGAAGCGCCGGGGGACAAGGGCTAAGGTTGCCAAAGCGGGCCTGTCCCTTCGCGATAAAAACCCGCTAAACTCCCTGAAAGGCCATTCAGAGCACTTTCGGGAGGACGACCCCATGCATGACATCGTAATCCGAGGCGGCACCGTTTTCGACGGCACCGGCGGCAAGCCCATCGAGGCGGATGTGGCGATCGACGGGCGCACCATCGTCGCTGTCGGCAAGGTCTCCGGCCAAGGCCGCGAAGAGATCGACGCCAAGGGGCAGATCGTGACGCCGGGCTTCATCGACGTGCATACGCATTACGACGGTCAGGTGACCTGGGATCCTTATCTCCAGCCTTCGACCTTTCATGGCGTCACGACGGCGGTGATGGGCAATTGCGGCGTCGGCTTCGCGCCTTGCAAGCCCGCCCAGCGCGACTGGCTGCTCGGGCTGATGGAAGGCGTCGAGGATATTCCGGGTACGGCGCTTGCCGAAGGCATCAAGTGGAACTGGGAAAGTTTCGCCGACTATATGGATGCGGTTGAAGCCTCGCCCCTGGCGCTTGATGTCGGCTTGCAGATTCCGCATGCCGCCGTGCGCGCCTATGTGATGGGCGAACGCGCACCGGCGCTCGAACCGGCGACGGCGGCGGAGACCGAAGAGATGGGCCGCCTTGTCGTCGAGGCGCTGGAAGCAGGCGCGCTCGGCTTTTCGACATCGCGCACCGTGAAGCACAAGGACAAGAATGGCGGCTCGACGCCAACGCTGAAAGCGGAAGCGGCAGAACTGCACGGCATCGCCCGCGCCATGGGCAAGAGCGGCAAGGGCGTGCTGCAGCTCATCGCCGACTTCAAGGACACCGACGCCGAGTTTGCGATGCTGCGCGGCATGGTCGAAATTTCGGGCCGCCCGCTCTCCATCACCATCGAACAGGACGACCGCTGGCCGGATGTGTGGGCGCGTGTGCTGCACAATATCGCGGAAGCCAACAAGGCGGGTTTACCGATCCGCGGCCAGGTGCCGCCGCGCGCGACGGGGCTGCTGCTCGGCCTCACCGCCTCGCTCAATCCCTTCGTGATGCATCAGACCTTCCGTTCGATCTGGGGCGCGCCCATCGAGCAGCAGGTGAAGGCGCTGCGCGACCCGGAATTCCGCGCGAAACTGCTCGCCGAGGAGCCTGCCTATCCGGCGGGCGAAATCATCGAGATGCTTTGCACCGCCTATCACAAGATGTTTGCGCTGGGCGAAGTGCCGAATTACGAGCCTGCGCCGGAAGAAAGCGTCAAGGCGCGCGCCGCCCAGTCGGGTAAAAATCCGCGCGAGATTCTGCTCGACCTGATGCTGGAACGCGACGGCAAGGCGCTCATCTATTTCCCGCTGATGAATTATCACTGCGGCAGCCTCGACGATGTGCAGAAGATGCTGACGCATCCGAACACGGCTTTTGGCCTTTCCGACGGCGGCGCGCATTGCGGCATCATCTGCGATGCGAGCTTTCCGTCCACCCTGCTCACACATTGGGGCCGCGACCGGACGCGTGGGCCCAAGCTGCCGCTCGAATGGCTGATCCATGGGCTCACGGGCCGCAATGCCGAACTCATCAACGTGCTCGATCGCGGCATTCTGGCCCCCGGCATGAAAGCCGACGTCAACGTCATCGACTTTGACGGGCTGAAACTCTACTCGCCGCATATCGTCAACGATCTGCCGGCAGGCGGAAAACGGCTCATCCAGCATGCCGACGGCTATACGGCGAGCATCGTGTCGGGCGCGGTCGCTTTTCGGAACGGCGTGCCGACAGGCGCGTTGAACGGGAAGCTGGTGCGCGGCGCGCAGACGCGGCCCGCCGGTGCGCGGATTTCGACCGCCGCCGACTGACGGCAAGCGAGACGCCTATGGAAGACGGCGGCACGAGATGACAGCTTATTCATCGCCGGTTCATCGCCGCCGCTCTATTTCTGCGTTCCTATACGCTGGATGCAGAACGGCTCCTCGGCGACAGTAGAGAGACAAGCGAGTGCGACGGAGCCGGGCCGTCGTTTGCGCGCGAGATCGGCACAGCCCTGCGGCTCTTTAGTACTGGACCTTCAATGGATACTCCTGCCCCGGCCCCCTCGCGCAAGAACTCCCTTGCCCGTGTCGCCGCC
This sequence comes from Parvibaculum sp., assembly GCA_036499025.1. GTDB lineage: Bacteria > Pseudomonadota > Alphaproteobacteria > Parvibaculales > Parvibaculaceae > Parvibaculum. Next base: position 20,530 of record DASYEM010000006.1, read on the forward strand.
TTCTTCGTTTTCGTTCTGCCTATCGTCATCGCTGCCAATCTGGCGATCTGGGCCGCATTCAACCAGCCGCATGAGGCGGAAGCCTGGACCGGGGAAATCGTCGGCTTTTCCTATAGTCCCTATCAGCGCGGGCAGGACCCGACCAAGGGGGTCAATCCGTCGCGCGAGCAGATCGCGAGCGATCTCAAGCTTCTCTCAGGTTCCGTGCAGGCGATCCGTACCTATAGCGTGATCCGTGGACAGGAAGACATTCCCGATCTCGCCGCCGCCGACGGGCTCTCCGTCGCCGTCGGCGCATGGATCGGCACCGACAATCAACGCAATGCCGCTGAAGTATCGAACCTCATCAAGCTGGCGCAAAAGCGTAATGTGGTGCGTGTGCTGGTCGGCAACGAGTCTCTGTTGCGTAACGACCTGCCGGTCGAAAACCTCATCGATTATATTCGCGGCGTCAAAAAGAATGTCTGGAAGCCGGTATCGACCGCCGAGCCGCCGCATATCTGGCTCAAATATCCCGAGCTGGTGAAGGAAGTCGATTATATCGGCGTGCAAATTCTTCCCTATTGGGAAGGCATTCCGGTCGAGCAGGCCGTCGATGCGGTCTTCGAGCGGCTTGACGAGTTGCACAAGAAATATCCCGACAAGCCCATCGTCATCACGGAAGTGGGCTGGCCGAGCCGCGGCAAGATCATTCCGCGCAAACCCTATCCGGGCATTCCCGAGGCCGAACTTTCGAACGAGGCCGTGCCGTCGCTCGTCAATCAGGCGACCTTCATGCGCGAGTTCCTCAACCGCGCCAAGGATGCCGACCTGACCTATTACGTCATGGAAGCCTTCGACCAGCCTTGGAAGGCCAGCGAAGAAGGCGCAGCGGGCAGCTATTGGGGCATCTACAATGCCGACCGCCAGCCGAAATTTCCTATGAAGGGCTCGATCTCCGAAGCGCCGCAATGGCGCATGTGGGCCTCGATCGCGGCTGGCCTCGCGCTTGTCTTCGCCGTCGTCTTCATGATGATCCGCCAGCATGTGAAAACGGCAGGCGTCGTCATCTTTACTATCGTCACCCAGATCGCGGCCTCGGCCTTTGCCTGGGCGGGGCTATCGGTGACGGGGCTTTATCTCAGTTCCGTCGATACCGTCGTCTGGACGTTCCTCTTCGCGGCGCAAGGGTTGCTGCTGATCGTGTTGCTTGCCGAGGCCATCGAGTTCGTCGAAGTGATCTGGACGCGGCATGGCGAGCGACATTTCGCGCCGTTCGAGCCGACCGATGGCTATCCGAAAAACAAAGTCTCGATCCATGTGCCGATCCACAATGAACCGCCGGAGATGGTGCGCGACACGCTGATCGCCTTGTCGAAGCTCGACTATCAGAATTTCGAAGTGCTGGTTCTCGACAACAACACGGTCGATCCGGCGGTCTGGCAACCGGTGCGAGAGACTTGCGCCCAACTTGGCGAGCGCTTCCGCTTCTTCCATCTGGAAAACTGGCCGGGCTTCAAGGCAGGTGCGCTCAACTACGGGCTCAAGATGACGGCGCCGGATGCCGACATCATCGCCGTCATCGACAGCGACTATCAGGTCGAGCCGAACTGGCTCAGGACGATGGTTCCTTATTTCGTCAAGGAAGACATCGGTTTCGTGCAGTCGCCGCAGGATTACCGCGACCGGCATGAGAGCATGTTCAAGAACATGTGCTACTGGGAATATGCCGGCTTCTTCCATATCGGCATGGTTCAGCGCAATTACTTCAATGCGGTCATTCAGCACGGCACGATGACGCTGGTGCGCAAATCGGCACTGGAAAAAGTCGGCGCCTGGGCAGAATGGTGCATTTGCGAAGACGCCGAACTCGGCATCAAACTTTATCGCGCCGGCTACGACAGCGTTTACATCAACCACTCCTTCGGCAAGGGCCAGACACCCGACACGCTGGCAGGCTATATCGGGCAGCGTTTCCGTTGGGCTTACGGCGCTGTGCAAATCGTCAAACATCACTGGCGCTCGCTCGCGCCCTGGGCGCGCAAAGGCGGGCTCACCTCGGCACAGCGTTATTATTTTCTCGCCGGTTGGCTGCCGTGGTTTGCCGACGGGCTGGCCTTGCTCTTTACCATCACCAGCATCGGGCTTTCGGCTTTCGCGCTTTACGCCCCGAAGATGGTGCAGCTTCCGGTCGCGGCCTTCCTTATCCCGACCATCGGCAGCTTCGTCTTCAAGTTCGTGCGTTCGCTTTGGCTCTATGCCGTGCGCGTCAAGGATTGCAGCTTCATCGAAAGCCTCGGGGCTGGTGTCGCGGCGCTCGGCCTGACGCATACCGTCGCCAAGGCCATGCTCAACGGCATGGTGACATCGGGTAAGCCGTTCTTCCGCACGCCGAAATGTGAAGACAAGCCGCCGCTCGCCGCCGCACTTATTCAGGTGCGCGAGGAAGCGGTTATGCTGACCGCCCTTTGGGGGCTTTCGTTGACGTTCCTGCTCAACGAAAATTTCGCCGATAGCCTGTCGCGGCTCTGGGTCGCGGTGCTGCTGGTTCAGTCCGTGCCTTATGCGGCGGCAGTTCTGCTTTCCTTCATCAACGTGCTGCCTGCGCTCTTCAAGCGTTCGGCCGCGCCGAACGCCGCCTTGTCGCCCGCCGAATAGGCTTCGCGTTTCGATCAAAGAAAAAGGCCGGTGGAAACGCCGGCCTTTTTGCTGCGTCGATCTTGCTGGCTCAGCCTCGCTTCACCGCCGGTGAAATTCCGGTCGGATCGATCAACATGCCGTGGACCTGCATGTTGTGGCTGTGGGCAAGCTGGTGCAAGGCGAAGGCGGTCTGCATTGCCGAGTTGCGGCCTTGTGCATCCTGCGCCGCGTTGACGGCTTCTTTTGCAAGCTTCAACGCAAAGAGCGGCTTTTGCGCGATGCGCCCAGCGAGCTCAAGCGTGAAGCTCGACAGATTCTCGTTTGGCACGACGTGATTGACCATGCCGAGCTTTTCGGCTTCAGCGGCGCTCAACCAATCGGCCGTGAACAAGAGTTCCTTCGCCTTGCGGACGCCGAGCTCCCAGGGATGATTGAAGAATTCCGCACCGCCGACACCCATCGAGACCGTGTTGTCGAGGAATGCCGCGTCTTCCGCCGCGACGATGATGTCGCAAGGCCAGATCAGCATCAGGCCACCGGCGATGCACTTGCCCTGCACTTCGGCAATGGTCGGCTTGGGGATGTTGCGCCAGCGTTCGCTGAAGCCGATATAGATTTCCTTCTCGCGCGCCATCTGCGCTTCGGCGCCAGCGCATTCAAAGCCGCACCACGTCCCGACTGTCGGAAATTCCTTCATCGTCGCCAGCGCATCGCGCTCGCGCAGATCATGGCCCGACGAGAAATGCGGGCCGTTGGCGGCGAGGATGATGACCTTGACGGACCCATCCTGCGCCGCCTTGTCGAAAGCGTCATTCAGCTCATAGAGCAGCCGCGTGTCTTGTGCGTTGCGCGTATCGGGCCGGTTCAGGACGATACGCGCGATATGCGGCGCGGGCCTCTCGTAGAGAAGCGTCTGGAATTGCGTCATCGACGTCCCTCCTCAGTTGCCGCCGCCGTCGATGTTGATCTTCTGGCCGTTGGCGTAGGGGTTCGCGTCCGACACCAGATAGACGACCGCCGCCGCGACTTCCTCGGGGCTGCAAACGTGACCGAAGGGCATGTTGGCGTCGAGTTCGTGAATGTCCATGCCCTTCTTGCCGGCGCGGGCGGCAGCAAGGCGGCTACCCATATCGGTGGCGGTGAGGCCCGGCGCGACAATGTTGGTGCGGATGCCGTGCTTGCGCTCTTCCTTGGCGAGCGTCAACGCCAGCGCTTCCGCCGCCGCCTTGCCCATATTGTAGGGGCCGCCGTTGGCGGAATGGCTCAGTGTTGCGACGGAAGAAATGATGATGATGTCACCGCGCTTTTGCTCGCGCATTTGCGGGATGACGAGCTTGGAAACGAAATGCGGGGCCATGGCGTGAACGCGCAGCACGCGCTCGAGCTCCAGCGGATCGGTGTCGACGACCGTCTGGCCGCGCGAGGCGATGCCCGCATTGTTGACGAGAATGCCGATGGAGCCAAAATCCTTCAGTACGTCGGCGACCATCTTCTGGTCTTCCTCGAAATTTTCGACGGAAGCCGAATAGGCCTTGGCCCTACGTCCAAGCTTGGTGATCGCGGCGACGACTTCGTTTGCGGCCTCTTCGTCGCGACGATAATTGACGGCGACGTCGGCGCCGGCTTGCGCAAGCGCGATGGCGATGGAGCGGCCGATGCCGCGGCTTGCGCCCGTGACGAGCGCGACGCGACCCTGAAGCGAAATCTGCATGGGTATTCCCTCTTTTATGCGGCCCCTCGGCCTGCGTATTTTTTCATGTCTTCACGGAGTTCTGTTTTCAGAATCTTGCCGTTGGCATTACGCGGCAAAGGTTCGTGGCGCAGCTCAATGACAATCGGCACCTTGAAGCCCGCCAGCAACCTACGCACATGCGCCTGCAACTCGGCTTCGGTGACGCTTTTGCCGGGTGCCAGCTGGACAATGGCTCCAACCTCTTCGCCCAGCACCTTATTTGGAATGCCGACAACGGCGGCGTCCATCACGGCGGGATGGGCGTAGAGAGCACCCTCGACCTCGACGCAGTAGATGTTCTCGCCGCCGCGGATCAGCATGTCCTTGGCGCGATCGAGGATGAAGACGAAGCCTTCCTCGTCAATGCGCACGAGGTCGCCCGAATGGAGCCAGCCGTCGGTGATCGCCGCCGCGGTTGCCTCGGGCTTGTTCCAATAGCCCTTCACGACGTTCGGGCCCTTGATCCAGAGTTCGCCGACCTGTCCTGCGGGAAGCTCCTTGCCATGCTCATCAACGATCTTCATATCGACGACCGGCACGCAGGGGCCCGCGCTCTCGGGACGATTGACATAATCCTCGGCGCTGTTCTGCGTCGTGATCGAGGAGGTCTCGGTGAGGCCGTAACCGTTGCCGGGTTGCACTTTGGGAAACTGCTGCCTGATGCGCGCGACGAGATCGGGCGCGGAGGGCGCACCGCCATAGCCGATGGATTCGACACTGGACGTGTCGTGCTGTGCGAAGGCCGGACTTTCGAGAACCTGCCAGACCATTGCGGGCACGCCGCCGAAGCTGTTGATGCGCTCCTGCTCGATCAACTCCAGCGCGCGTTCAGGATTCCATTTGTGCATCATCACCAGCTTGGCGCCGCCCGCATAGATCGGCACCAGAATCGAGTGACAACCGGTGGCGTGAAAGAGCGGCACGGAGAGAAGCATCGATTTTTGCGGCGCGTCGGGATCGGGTGCGGGCGGCGTTTCGCCTCGGCGGAGCATGGCGCGCGCGCCGGCATAGCCCGTGCTGATGAGATTGGTCATCATGTTGCGATGGGTGCCGAGCGCGCCTTTGGGTTTGCCCGTGGTGCCGGACGTATAAAAAATCGTCGCTTCGTCGTCGGGATGAAGGCCCGGATCGGGCAACGGCGCGTCGGAGAGTTTTGCATAGCCTTGCGGCTCGCTGACGAGGTCTTCAAAGGCGAAGGCATCGCCGAGCGGCTGATCGGCGGCGCGGGCGGCAACGACACCCGCGACCGTCAAAGCCGCGAGGTGCGGCTTCAAACGCTCAAGGCGCTCGCCGTCGACGACGACGACTTTCGAGCCGCTGTCGCTGATGCAATATTCGAGTTCAGGCCCCGTGCCCCAGGCGTTGATCGGCACGACGACGGCGCCGATGGCAGCCGCGCCCCAAAAGGCAACTGACCATTCAGGAAAATTACGCATGGCGATCGCGACACGGTCGCCCTTGCGGACACCGAACTTGTCGGCAAGCACGCGGCCGAAGGTGACGGCGGCGCGGTAATGATCGTCGAAGTTCAGCCGCTCGCCTTCGTAAACGATGAAATCCCGGTTGCCCCAGGTCCTGCCCGCTTCAAAAACCGCGCGCAGATGCGGCGGTGCGTTCTTGTAGACACGCTCCGGGATGCCCCGGATCGTTACATTTTCCATTTCGAAAGGCATGCCGGGTGCTGTGAGCGCGCGGTTCGCATCCGCAATGCTCATGACGGGCCACGGCTTTGCAGCGGTATCGGCCATCTTGTCCTCCCATGCGATTTGTGAATATCGCTTGAGGAAGGAATAGCCCTTTTGAAGAGGGATTTGAAGGCAGAAGGGCGGCGGCTTTGCAGCCACCGCCCTTCCCCAACGTCAATGACTTGCGGTCAAAGCCCGAGCTTCGAGACCAGCTTGCTCTCTTCGGCGATGCAGGCGGCAAAGCTTGGCCGCGCGTGGATCGCTTTCACATAACGGGCGATATTCGGGTATGTCGCCGCGTCGGCGCTATAGCCGGTGTGGTTGAGGTTGGCGAACTGGGTCGCCACCGCGATGTCGGCAATCGAAAACTTGCCGCCGACAAGAAATTCCTTCGAGCCGATTTCCTTGTCGAGATAGGCGAAATAACGCGGCAGCTTTTCATTGAGCGTCTGCTCCGCCTTGGCGCGGTCGCACTCCTTGCCCATCAGCTTGTTGACGACGATGGGGCGGAACATGCCCATGCCGACATTGCTCGCAAGTTCGCTATCGGCATATTCCTCGTACCAAAGCGCTTTGGCGTAATCGACATTGTCTTTGGGATAGAGCGCGGGTTCAGGGTGCTGGCGTTCAAGATAAGCGCAGATGATCGATGAATCCGGCAAGGTCACATTGGCGTCTTCGTCTTTCAGAACCGGTATGCGGCCCAGCGGCGACATTTCCTTGAACCAATCGGGCGGCGGAAAAATATTCACCTGCTCGAGCGTGTAGTCGAGGCCCTTCTCGGCAAGGAAGACACGCGTTTTGCGCACGAAAGGCGATAGCGCCGCGCCGTAGACGATCAATCCCAATTTAATTCTCCCCGTTTATTCTCGGGCGTCCATCGCCCGCTTGCGGCCTAACTATCTTCTTCGGCCCCATAATGCTATTCATTAAACGCTAACGAATGGAAGCATGACCTTCAAGACACGCTTCATCTATTTCCAGTATTCGCTCTATCAAGCAGGCGTTATCGGGAGTGATGCAGGCGTTGAACAATGTTGCTACCGTCATAGAGATCAGCAACGACAAATGTTGGGCACATGGCAGTCATATTGGTGATAGAGGACGAACCGCTTGTGCGGGATACGATCCGGCTCAGCCTCGAGACAGGCGGCTATCAAGTCATCATCGCTTCCGATGGGCGCGAAGGCATCCTCATGCTTAACAATAATGAAGTCGATGTCGTCGTGACCGATCTCATCATGCCCGAACAAGAGGGCTTGGAGACGATCCGCATCATCCGCCGCGATCACCCGAAAACAAAGGTCATCGCCATTTCGGGCGGCGGGCGGCATGTCGGCACCGATTATCTGAAAGCCGCCAGCCTACTTGGCGCCGACTTTGCTTTGCAGAAGCCTTTCTCGATGTCGCATCTGCGCCAATGCGTCGCCGAATGCCTCGCCCGCGAATAACTCAGCCTTCTTCCGCCGCCCCCAGCACCAGCCGCACCTTCGCCGCCAACTCGGACCGGCGATAGGGTTTGCTCAGCAGATGGACGCCGCGATCGAGACGTCCATGATGGACGATGGCGTTTTCGGTATAGCCCGATGTGAAGAGCACTTTGAGCGCAGGCATCAGCTTGCGCGCTTCTTCCGCGAGCTGACGGCCGTTGAGCCCGCCCGGCATCACGACATCGGTGAAGAGAAGATCGATGGCCTCTCCACCGCGAATAACTTCAAGCGCCTCGGGGCCGTTATCGACGGCGATCACGCGATAGCCGAGCGACTTCAACTGGCCATCGACATAGGACCGGACGAGATCATTGTCTTCTACGAGCAGGATCAGCTCATTGCCACGCTGGTCGTCGGCGGCGCGACGGCGGTCGGGAGCTTCCGCCGCTTCGGCTTCGCCGCGCGGCAGATAGATCTTCACATTCGTGCCCTGCCCGGCTTCCGAATAGATTTTGACGTGACCGCCGGATTGTTTGACGAAGCCATAGACCATGCTGAGGCCAAGGCCCGAACCCTTACCGACGGCTTTCGTCGTGAAGAACGGCTCAAAGGCGCGCGTCGCCACTTCGGGCGGCATGCCGGTGCCATTGTCGGACACGGAAAGCAAAACATATTGCCCGGCCGAAACCTCGACGTGCTGTTCGGCATAGGATTCGTCGATATGCGCATTCGCGGTTTCGATGGTGAGGCGGCCACCGCTCGGCATCGCGTCGCGCGCGTTCACCGACAGATTGAGGATCGCCGCTTCGAGCTGCGAGGGATCGACCATCGCGGTCCAGAGGCCCGCCCCGCGCACGACTTCGATTTCGATATCCTCATCGAGCATGCGGCGAATGAGGCCATCCATGCGAGCGACGAGCTTGTTGACGTTGCAGGCCTGCGGCTCCAGCGGCTGACGCCGTGCGAAAGCCAGCAATCTGTTGGTGAGATCGGCGCCGCGCTCCGCCGCCGTGCGTGTCATTTCGGCAAGGAGGCGCGAGCGTTGATCGTCGTTCAGGCGGTCGGCCAGCGCCTCGGCATTGCCGAGAATGACGGTGAGCAGGTTGTTGAAATCATGTGCAACGCCGCCGGTGAGTTGGCCAATGGCTTCAAGGCGTTGCGACTGGCGCAGCCGCGCCTCCATTTCCTTCTGCTCGGTCAGATCGCGCATGAAGGCGAACATCAGGCTGTGGCGCGCATTCCACGAAACCGAAATCAACATGGGGATGAAGGTGCCGTCCCGGCGTAGAAATCGCGTTTCCGCAGGTTGCGGCGTTGCGCGTCCGGCCTTGATCTCGGCGGTGAGGACGGTTGCGTTCTCGATCCGATCCGGCGGCAGGAACTCCCCGAAGCGCCGGCCCAGCATTTCTTCAGGCTCATAGCCCCAAACATCGCGGGCGCGCCTGCTGACGCTGACGAACTTGCTGTTTCCGTCCATGACGCAAACGACGTCGAGGGCTGAATCGATGATGCTGCTATTGACGTCGAGCGCGGTTTCGAGCGCCGTTTGCTTCGTGCGCAACTCGTCTTCGGCGTGCTTGCGCTCGGTTATGTCCATGACGACGCCGAGCGCGCCCTCGAAAGAACCGTCCGCCCTGAAGACCGGGACCGTACTCGCCTGCGTCCAGATATGCGTGCCGTCCTTGCGGATCAGCTTGGCTTCGCGCGAGCCCGCTTTGCCTATCTCGCCCGCGTCGCGCGCGCGACGCGAAATTTCACGCTCTTCAGGCGACATGAAATCATAAAAAGAGCGGCCCATCGCGTCGGCGGGATCATAGCCGAGCATATTGGCCATATAGCCATTGATGTAGCGAACGCGCTCATCCGGCCCGATCATCCAGATGCCTTCGCGCGCGATCTCGACAATGCGCCTGAAACGCGCATCGGCGGCGCCCGAGACTTCGAGAAGCTGCCTATTTTCAATGGCTATGGCGGCGGTGACGGCAAATTGCTGTGCGAGGCCGTCGGCGAACGCGTCGAGTGGGTGAGCCGGGTCGGCATATATATCGAGCGAGCCGAATTCCAGATCGCGACGATCGCGCAATGACAGATGCCGCGAGATGGCGGTCTCCGCATCGGGAGAAGCGCCTGCGGGCGCCACGCTCGTCACGTCATATTCGCCTGCGGGATCGGCCAGCGTCAGCACGACGAGGCGCGCGGCGAGCAACGTTCGCGCTTCCTCGGCAGCGATCTCAAGCAGCTCGTCAAGCGAAGCGGCAGAATGCAGACGAGTGGACGCGACAATAAGCTGGTTCAGCCCTTCTTCGTTCAATCCGCAGTCCCCCAATCCAGCTCACTCGTCTCAGTCTAGTACGCGAGTTGCGTCCCGCCCAAGCCTTCGCTAACGCAGATTGAACCCGTCAGGGAGATTTGATGAAAATGGTACAGCCACCCCGGTTCGAACGGGGGACCTCTAGATCCACAATCTAGCGCTCTAACCAGCTGAGCTATGGCTGCACCGAAGCGGAGGCGGCCTCAAGGCCTGCCCCGCTGAGGGCCGGAACTTAATTCGCGCCGCGCCCAATGACAAGTGTGACGGTGAAGATGCGTCGAATGAGGACGGCCTCCCCGATTTAGCCCGGAAACAGGCCGATCCCGACACCGATAAGGGGTTTTCGGCGCCCGGAGCCCGGGCGAGCCGATTGCCTCGCCCGGCGGGGAATGGCTTATAGTTCCCTCGATCGACGACCCAGAAAAGACGCGAGGAAGAGATGGCCGACCAGACGATCCAGACCGCTTACATCGAGGCCAACGGTCTCGCCTTTGAAGTCGATATGTGTGGCGACGGCCAGAAATTCGCATTGCTGCTGCATGGGTTCCCCGAGAGCAAGCATTCCTGGCGCGCGCAATTGCCGCTGCTGGCGGAACTCGGCTACACGGCCTGGGCGCCCAACCTGCGCGGCTATGGTGGAAGTTCCAGACCGAAAGGCGTCGCCAATTACCGGATGGATCATCTGCTTGCCGATGTCGCCGGGCTCATCGACGCGGCGCGGACGCGCGGCATCACCGGCCCGACGACCCTAATCGCCCACGACTGGGGCGGGGCCATCGGCTGGAGCTTCGCGCTTTCAAGCGCGCGCCCGCTGGAACGCTTCATCGTGATGAACCTGCCGCATCCGGCCCTGTTCCTCAAAGGCATACGGACATGGGCACAGCTCAAGCGCTCCTGGTATGTCTTCTTTTTCCAGCTGCCGTGGCTGCCGGAAAAACTCTTCACGATGAACAATGCGCGCGTCGTGGCGGAAGCCTTTCGCGGGATGGCCGTCGATAAGGGACGTTTCCCGGATAGCGTGCTCGACGAATACCGCAAGAACGCACTCATTCCCGGCGCGATGACCGCGATGATCAATTATTATCGCGCTAATTTCCGCAACGGCGATGCGCAAGAATCATGGGCCAATCCGCCCATTCTGCAAACGCCGACGCTGATGATCTGGGGTGAGGAAGATGCCGCGCTCGGCAAGGAACTCACCTATGGCACCGAGGCGCTGGTGACGGATTTCACGATCCGCTATCTGCCGCAGGTATCGCATTGGGTGCAACAGGAAGCGCCGGAAGCCGTCAACGCGATGATGCGCGCCTGGATCGAGGGCAAGCCCGTGCCGGAGGCCAACCCGCGCGGCCAGGTGCTTATCGGCAACTAGTCTCGAGCGGCACGCTGTCGCGCGATTTGCTTTTGGCGCCGGGCGCGAGCGTCACGGTGGCGGTTTGCCCTGCCGCGAGGCGCACACCGCAAGGTATGCCGTCGATGGCGATGCGGACCGGGATGCGCTGCGCGAGGCGCACCCAGCTGAATGTCGGATTGACGTTGGCAAGCATGTTGGCGCTGCTCGCCAGCTCATGATCGACAATGCCGCGTGCGACGCCTTCGACGTGTCCTTGAAGCGGCGTGCCGACGCCCATCAGATGAATGGAGACGCGAGCTCCATCTTCGATGCGCGGCAGTTTGGTCTCTTCGAAATAACCGTTGATGTGAAAGCTGTCCGCATCGACGATAGCGACGAGCGGCGTTCCCGCATGACCGAAGTCGCCCTTGCGCAATTGCAGATTTGTGACATGACCATTGACCGGCGCACGCACAGTGGTGCGTTCGAGGTCGAGTTTGGCGACATCGAGAGCGGCTCGCGCCTCGCGATAGCTCGCCGCCGCCGCAGCCGCACCCGCCTCAGCCTGCTCGCGCACGGAATCGCTGACCGCTGAGCTTCGCAACTCCATCTTTCGCTTCGCATCGCGCTCCAGTTGCGCCATCTGGATTTGGCGGCTTTCAGCGGTGGCGCTGGCCTGCGCCAAAGCCAGTTGGTAGCGCGCCTGATCGATGACGAAAAGAATATCGCCCGCATGGACAAGCTGGTTGTCGGTGACGGAAACGGCGGTGACGATGCCCGAAACATCCGGCGCGATCTGGACGACGTCGGCGCTAACGCGCGCGTCCCGCGTCCAGGGCTCGCTCATATAATAGGTCCAGAGGTGGTAGCCGGCAAAGATCGCAAAGAGCAGGGCGACCAGGGTGATGGCGACGCGAATGGGCAGCGGGGCCTGCATTTCAAATCTCCGGGAAGGTCGCACGCGCCGTGACGGCCGCGAACAACAAAATAAACAGGGCAATATCGAAAAGCGCCGGGTGCCATACCCAACGGTAGAGATCGGCCCGCGAAAGCCCTGCGCGCAGGGGAAACCAGAGGATGAGCGCGACGACGGCGCTGGCAACCAGCGGCGCAAAGAAGAGCCCGCCGGCATCGAGTTCGCGGATCATGATGCTGCCTCGCTTGGGCGTTTCCAGAATTGCGCGTCGTTCCAGAACCGCGCCAATGACTGACTTCTTGCCGGCGCGGCGATAAAAAATTCCTTGTGTAAGGCCATGATGTGCCGCAACTGACCGAGCACGATCAAAATGGCGCTGGCTCTTTCAGTCTGAATTTCGGAAGCAACCGCGAGAGCTTCGGCGAGCGCCGCATCGACAAGCCCTAAGGATTTCTGCCGGTCGAGATTGCCGGGCGCGAAATGAAGAACCACGGCGGCGAAAACACGATTGAGGACACGGCCCGACCCTTTGGGCAGCGCATCGGCCTGCTCGCGCAGCAATCGGAGATTGAGGCCGAAGCGCAGGGCGGCAAGTGCGCCGTCGATCATGCGCTCCAGCGCATCGCCGCCGCCTGCACGCCGTTGCAACAGGCCGTCGATGCGGTCGAGCATCCGGCTTTCAAAGCGCGCCCGGGTAAGCGCCCGGTCGCCGCGCGCAAGGCGGGCGAGGTCGCGGTGGATCAGAGCGACAATGCGCCGGATCACAAATTCCGCACCGGAGGCGCGCGCGACGCGCAGCGCGGCGGCGGCGGCGGCCATGGCGGCAATCTGGGCGATGGCGGAATTGGCGAAAGACGAAAAATCAAAGCTCATGCGATTTTCAATGCCGAGCATCGTCGTCACACCAAGAAGAACGGGAAGCGCCATCGGGAAATAGGCGGGGATGGCGGCGAAGGCGGAGAGCGCGATATAGAGCGGCGCAAGTACCAATGCCATCATCGCAAAGCCGGTGACGGCGGGCAGGATGGCGAAGAGATAGACGCCGGCGATGACGATGCCGACCGCCGTGCCAATCAGGAAATTGAGGACGAAGGTTGCCGGATCGTCGACCGACGCGCCGAGGCTGCAGGCGACGGCCGCCATCATTGCCGCCAGCGCGCCTTCGGGCCAGGCCGTGCCGATCCAGAAACTGCAGATCAGAATGACGACGATCACCGCCGTCAGACCGGCAAGCGAGGCCATCAGATGATCGGCGTGCAATTCGCGTGCGACGGCAACACCTTCGCTGGAGCGTCCCGCTGCAATATCGGCGCGGAGCGAGAGGCTTTCCTCCCAAGCGGTGATGAGATCGTCGAGACGCTGGAGAAGGGCCGCGAGAAGAAGCACATGGCGGTCTTTCCTCATTGCCTCCGCGGACGGGGCGATGCGGGCAAGACTTGCGCGCAAGTCCGCGCTTCCGTGCGCGCGCACGGCGTCCGGCGTGGCGGCATGGAACCATGCGGTGAAAGGCGCGCGCAGCGTGGCGAGATCGGTGAGAAGATCGGGACGTTCGGCGCGCAGGATTTGCAGGCGATCCTCCACCGCCAGCAGGAACGAGACGATCATTTGCATGCGCTCCTGCAATCGCGCGAAGGAACCGGCGGCGGCCTTGAAATCGGGGCTGTCATAAAGCGCATGGACACGCAGACGTTCGAGCGCGGCGCTGTCGGCGATCAGGCGGCGATGATCGCCTTTCACACGTTCGGCGTCCGTGGTTCGGATAAGCAGATCCTCGATCCAGCTCGACGCGTCGATGAACCAGCTGTCGAGATTGGCCTTCAGCACGGGCCCGACGCGTTGCGGCAGGACGATGGCGTGGATGAGCGTCGCACAGAGAATGCCGAGCGAGATTTCCTCGCTGCGGGCAAGCGCCGTGTCGAAGATCGTCAGCGGCGCCTCGACGGAGGGAAAGCCGATGATGGCGGCCGTGTAACCCGACAACATGAAGGCATAGCCGCGCGGCGAACGATCGAGGCAGGAGAGATAAACACAGAGGCCAACCCACGAAGCGAGCGCGAGTACCTGCAGGCTCGGCAGATCGGCCAGCCCGATCAGAATGAAGCCCGCCGCGAAAGCACCGATGAGCGTGCCGCCGATGCGGTAAATTGCCTTCGACATCACCATGCCCGCGAAGGGCTGTGAGACGATAAAGACGCTGGCCATCGCCCATGAGGGACGCGGCAGATCGATGGAGAAGGCTATGAAGAGCGCAAGCAGCGCCGCGCCAAAGGTCTTGACGGCGAAGGTGTAATTTTGCGCACTCGGCATGACCTCGCTCCGCTCACGCTTGCAGCGGTCGGCGCTTTGCTGCGGCGGCCTCGATTTTCTCGAGGACGGAGAAGCATGTCGCCAGTTCAGCATCGCTTACTTCGGCGAGAAGCGCTTGCCGAATTTCGTCGAGGATCGGATCTATTTTCTTCAGGAGCACTTTGCCTTGTGCCGTCAGATAGAGCGCCTTGGCGCGTCTGTCGGCCGGGTCGGGCCTGCGCGTCAGGTATCCCGCCTTTTCAAGCGCGTCGAGTTGCGGCACCAGCGAGGGGCCCTCAATGCCGAGACGCGCCGCCAGCGCGTTTTGCCGGGTGCCGTCGCCCATTCGGGACAATTGAAGAATGGGCAGCACGGTCGCCTCGGAAAGACCGTAGCGCCTGACGGCGGCGTCGGCTTCACGCCGCCAGAGGCGGGAAGTGAAGAGAAGCCGGAGACCGAATTCATTGCGGGGATGTGTCATGAAATATAGATAGGAAACTATCTATTAGCTTTCAATGAAAATCCGCGCACGCGCCGCTCCAGGTATCCTGCTGGATCACACGGCCATGCGGCCAAAGGCGCCGGCAAAGGCGCGGACGACCCATTTGGGGGCGGCGCGAGCGGCGATGCTGGCCGCGAAGTTGAGCGCACCGGGAACACGGATCACTTCGCCCGCCATGCAGGCGCCATAGCCTTGCGCCGCCACGTCATCGACATCGCCGATCAGAAAGGGCGGAAGCTGCGAGGCAGCGGCATTGGTCTCGCGCGCCGCCGCGACCATGCCCGTCTCGGTGATGCCTGGACACAGCGCGGTGATCGAAACGCCGGTGCCCTTCAATTCCTCCGAGAGCGCCTCCGTCAGCGACAGCACATAGGCTTTGGTCGCCGCATAGGTCGCGAGCGAGGGCACGGGCTGGAAAGCGGCGATGGAGGCGACGTTCAAAATACGGCCCCGCCCGCGCTCCAGCATGGGTGCGAGAAAGCGGCTCGTCATGTCGGTCAAGGTCGCGACGTTGAGGCCGATCAATTCCTGATGGCGTTCCGGCGCCATGGCGCGGAAAGCGCCCATTTCGAGGACGCCCGCATTGTTGACGAGAATATCGATGGCAAGCTTGCGCTTCTTTACCGCATCGAAAAGCGTCTTCGGCGCGCCGCGCACCGAAAGATCGGTAGGCAACACCGTCACGTCGATGCTGTGTTCCGCCTTCAAGGATTCCGCCAGCGCCTCAAGCTTGTCGGCGCTGCGGGCGACGAGGACGAGGTCGAACCCGCCGGCGGCGAATTGCCTTGCCAATGCCGCGCCGATGCCTGCCGACGCACCGGTGATGAGCGCCGTTTCGCGCGTCGATGGTTTTGTCCGTGCCGCCATGATGTCCCCCCGTTGGGAGGAAAGCATAGCTGGCCTAGCTCTGAAGTTCCTTCAGATTCTTGAAGAGGTCGAGGGCTTCGGGATTCGCAAGTGCCTCGGCGTTCTTGATTGCGCGGCCATGAACGACATCGCGCACGGCAAGTTCGGTGATCTTGCCGGATTTGGTGCGCGGAATATCGGCGACGGCGACGATCTTCGCGGGCACATGGCGGGGCGACGCGCCTTCGCGGATGCGCTTGCGGATTTTCGCCTGCAAGGCGTCGTCGAGCGCGATGCCCGCCTTCATCACGACGAAAAGCACAACGCGGGCATCGCCTTCCCAGTCCTGACCGATGGCGATGGCTTCTTGCACTTCGGGAAGCTGCTCGACCTGCGCATAGATTTCCGCCGTACCGATGCGCACGCCGCCGGGGTTCAATGTCGCGTCCGAGCGGCCATGAATGATGAAGCCGCCATGCGGCGTGATCTCGGCAAAGTCGCCGTGGCACCAGATGCCGGGGAAGCGCTCGAAATAGGCGGCGTTATATTTCGCGCCGTCCTTGTCGTTCCAGAAGCCGATGGGCATGGACGGAAAGGATTGCGTGCAGACAAGTTCGCCCTTCTCACCGACAACCGGCTTGCCGTTTTCGTCCCAGACGTCGGTGGCCATGCCGAGCATCTTCGCCTGAATCTCCCCGCGCCAGACGGGCAGCAGCGGCGAGCCGCCGACGAAACAGGCGAGAATATCCGTGCCGCCTGAAATCGAGCAGAGAGCGGCGTCGGATTTTATCTCGTCGTAGACGTAGTCGAAGCTTTCGGGCACCAGCGGCGAGCCCGTGGAAAGGATCAGACGGATGGACGAGAGATCATGCGTCTCGCGCGGCTTCATGCCGGATTTCTTCAGCGCATCGATGAACTTCGCTGAAGTGCCGAAGACATTGATGCCGACTTCGTCCGCATAATTGAAGAGAACGCTTTCATCGGGCGCGAAAGGCGAGCCGTCGTAGAGCGCCAGCGTCGCTTCGACCGCGAGGCCGGAGACGAGCCAGTTCCACATCATCCACCCGCAGGTCGAAAAATAGAAAAGCCGCTCGCCGGACTTCAACCCGCAATGCAGCTTGTGTTCCTTCATATGCTGAAGGAGCGTGCCGCCCGCCGAATGGATGATGCATTTGGGAACCCCGGTCGTGCCACTCGAATACATGATGTAGAGCGGATGGGCGAAGGGAAGCCGCGTGAAGCTGAGCGGCGCGACGGGCGCCGTGCCGAGCAGTTCCGCCCAGTCTTCCGCCTTCGCCAAATCCTTCGGGCCCTGACCGATGAAGGGCACGATCGCCACATGAGCGAGGCTCGGCAATCCGGCGATGATTTCGGCGAGCTTGTCATGGCTCGGCAGCACCTTGCCCGCATAGCGATAGCCGTCGCAGGCAACGAGCACCTTGGGCTCGATCTGGCCGAAGCGATCGAGCACACCACGGACGCCAAAATCCGGCGAGCAGGAAGAAAAGACCGCGCCGAGGCTTGTCGCAGCCAGCATGGCGACGACCGTTTCCGGGCAGTTCGGCATGAAGGCCGCGACGCGGTCGCCGGGAACGACGCCCCAGCCGCGCAGCACGGAGGCAAAGCGCGAAACCTCCGCTCGCAGATCGTTCCAGCTCAGCGGCTTTGCCGTCACGCCCTCATTGTTGAAATAAATTGCCGGGCCTTCGCCTTCATGGGAAAGCAGGTTCTCGGCGAAGTTCAGCTTCGCATCGGGGAAGAATTTCGCACCGGGCATCGCATCGTCGATCAGGATGCGCGCACCCTTCTCGCCGACCACGCCGCAGAATTCCCAGATCTCATCCCAGAAAGCTTCGCGATGATCGGTGGACCATTGCTGAAGCGCCGCGTAATCGGCAAAGCGGACGCCGTGCCGCGCCGTCAACCGCGCCATGAAAGCGGAGATGTTGGAGCCGACCAGATCCTCCGGCACCGGACGCCAGAGCGGCTGATCTTCAATACGAACAGACTTGTCGGTATTCATGGGTGGCCGCTCCTGCTGCGTTGCAATATCGTTGTAGGAGCGGCTCCGTTCGGGATCAAGCGTCGTTGGGTCAGGGGAGTTTCATGGCCCTCGCTTTCGCAAAACGTTGCATCCGGGCCACAATTACGCCTGACTGGTCTTGTTCCTTGGCCCGTCGCCAAATCAACGCCTCGCGTCCACAACGCCAGGCCCATCGGGAGAATGCTCATGTCGCGCTGGATCGCCATTGTCGCCGGGATCGTCGTGCTACTGATCGCGGCGGTGGTCGCGGCGCCCCTGCTGATCCCGAGCAGCGTTTACAAACAGCGCGTCGTCGCGCTGGTGAAGGCGCAGACCGGGCGCGATCTCACCATCGGCGGCGATGTGGGGCTGTCCTTCTTCCCGCGCCTCGCCGTCAAGGTCGAGGATGCGCGTTTCTCCAATGCGAGTTGGGGCAAGGACAAGGACATGGTGGCGATGAAGGAGATGCGCGCCGCGCTGAAAATCATGCCGCTCTTCAAAGGCGAAGTGCAGATCGACAGCTTTGTCCTGGTCGATCCGGTCATTCATCTTGAAGTCAAAGCGGACGGCACGCCGAACTGGCAATTTGAAACCGCAACGCCGACCGCACCTGTCAACGCCCCCGCCGCACAGAGCGGCGGCAATTCAAGCACCTCGTTGAAGCAGATCAGGCTCGGCGAAGTCTCGATCCAGAACGGCGCGGCGACCTATCGCAATGCGCAGACCGGCGCGTCCCTGGCTTTTGAGAAAGTCGATGTCGATCTTGCGCTGCCCGGCCTCGATGAACCTTTCGCGGCGGACGGCTCGCTCGTCTGGAACAGCGAGCCGCTGAAACTTTCGCTGAAGGCGGATCGCCCGCGCGCGCTCACCGAAGGCGGTGAAACCCCGGTCGAATTCGCATTGACCTCCTCCAAGGTCGGCGCGTCCTACAAAGGATCGATTCAGGCGCTGGGCGGCATGAAATTTTCAGGCGGCGTCGATCTCAACGTGCCGTCGGTGCGGGCGCTTGCTCAGTGGCTCGGCAGCCCTTTGCCTGCCGGCAACGGCTTTGGGCCGCTCACCATCAAAGGCAATGCGCAAGGCAGCGGCAACACCTACACGTTCAGCGATGCCCAGATCGGCTTTGACGGCATGAATGCGGCGGGCAAGCTCTCCGTCCAGACGGGCGGCGCACGCCCGCGCATCAGCGGTGGGCTCGCCTTCGACCGCATCGACGCGAATATCTACATGGCCTCGGATGGCGGCAGCGCCGCACCGGCGGGAGCGGCGAGTGGCGGCGGCGGCGGCGGCGCCGCAAGCGGGGGATCGAACAGCGGCTGGAGCAACGAGCCTATCGATCTTTCCGGCCTCAAGGCGGCCGACGCCAATATCTCGCTGTCGACGAAGGAGCTTCTCGTCAAGGAGATCAAGATCGGCGAAAGCGCGCTCGATCTCAAACTCAATAATGGCGTGCTGACCGTCGATCTCAACAAGCTGGCGCTTTACAAAGGTGCGGGCTCGGGCTCGCTGACGCTGAACGGCGCGGGCCGCATTCCGCAAATGGACGCCGCCTTTTCAATTGCAGGCGTTCAGGCCGAACCTTTGCTGACCGATGCCGCCGGTTTCACGCGTCTCGACGGATTGAGCGCGATCAGCTTTGCGGTCAATGGCAGCGGACGCAGCCAGCGCGAAATCGTCGGCACGCTTGGCGGCAAGGGCGAAGTCAAGTTCACCAATGGTGCGATCAAAGGCGTCAATCTCGCCCAGCTCGTGCGTACGGTGCTGACGGCCCCCGCGACCGGCTGGCAGAGCGGCGGTTCGCAGGATACGGATTTCTCCGAGCTTGGCGGCAGCTTCCTCATCGCCAAAGGCATTCTGACGAACAAGGACCTCAAGATGCTGAGCCCGCTGATCCGCCTCGCCGGATCGGGCACCGTGGATCTGCCGAACCAGACGCTTAACTACCGGCTGGAACCGAAAATCGCGGCGACGCTCGAAGGACAGGGCGGCAGCGAGGCCAAGGGCATCGAGGTTCCGGTCAT
Source organism: Parvibaculum sp. (assembly GCA_036499025.1). Classification (GTDB taxonomy): domain Bacteria; phylum Pseudomonadota; class Alphaproteobacteria; order Parvibaculales; family Parvibaculaceae; genus Parvibaculum. The sequence continues at coordinate 40,234 of DASYEM010000006.1, forward strand.
CATCGACGGACCCTGGGCCTCTCCCCGTTTCAGGCCCGATCTCGCCTCGATGATCCAGAATCGCGAACAGACCATCGAAACGATCAAGAGCCTCAAGGGCGAAGGCGGCAAGGAATTGCTGAAGGGCCTGCTCGGTGGCGGCCAGAAGAGCGACACGCCCGCCGATGGCGCGGCAAAGCCGGAAAGCGGGACGACAAAGCCCAAAGATGCGCTGAAGAAGCTCTTCGGGGGCTAGACGGAAGTCCGGGAGCGGGTGTAGCCCTGCGGGGCCACCCGTTCTAGACTGTCCCATTCCTAGATTCGCCAGACGGGGCGTCCGCTGCCCATGATCTACAACGCCTTGTCGACAGCTATAAAATTCATTCTGGTGGCGGTCCTCGTCGGCGCCGTCCTCAATGAATTCGATATCAGTGCCGACGAGGTGCTGATGGATGTCGGCTTCACTCCGCAGCACATATTGATGATTTTCCGCGAAGGCATCGACTGGGCGTTGCCTCATTTTCTCCTTGGCGCTCTGGTACTGATCCCGATATGGCTGGTGATTTTCCTTCTGAAGCCCCCCCGGCTCGGCAAATGAATTTCCTTTTGAAACGGTTCGCGCTGGCGGCCGCGTTCGCGGCGACGTGCCAGATTTCCGTCGCCATGGCGGCGGCGCGCAATGTCGGCAGCGGGCTCATCGGCAATACCGTCGAGCTCACGGGCCCCGCAGGAACGACGAAAATCTATTACGCCAATCGAGACGACCTCATCATTCGCATGCCGGACGGCAAGAAGACGCGCGGCTGGTGGCGTATCAAAGGCCGCAGCATTTGCACGAAGATGGGCGAGACGCCTGAAAACTGCACGGACCCCATCGACGACGCGCCAATAGTGGGCAGCTCGGGTGTGCTTTCGGGACCGGGCGGCGATCTCAAATGGGCGGTGACGAAAGGGCGCGGCTTCTGACGGGTGTTACCTGCAAGAGCGACGCCTTAAACTCGGCCAAACGGCTTTCATCCGATTCGAGGGGACAGATCATGGGAAGACTTTCGGGCAAGCGCGCCATCGTGACCGGCGCGGGCAGCGGCATCGGACGAGCCAGCGCCGTCCTCTTCGCGCTGGAAGGCGCGAAAGTCGTCGTGGTCGACCGTGTGGAAGACGCCGTTGACGAAACCGCCGCCATGATCCGCGCCAAGGGCGGTACGGTGACCTCAATCGCCGCCGATGCAGGCGACGAAATCGCCGTCAAAGGCATCGTCGATCATTGCATCAAGGAATTCGGCGGGCTCGACATCGTCTATGCCAATGCGGGCATCAGCGGCGGTTGGGTGCCGTTGCAGGAACAGACCGTGCAGTACTGGACCGAAATCCTGCGCATCAATCTCATCGGCCCTTTCCTCGCGATCAAACATGCGAGCCCGCATATGATCAAACAGGGTCACGGCTCCATCGTCTGCACCGCCTCCGTCGCCGGCCTTCGCGCCAATGCGGGCGGCACGGCCTATAGTTCGAGCAAGGCAGGCGTCGTCAGCCTCGTGCAAACGACGGCGAACGAGTTTTACGGGACGGGCGTTCGCGTCAACGCGATCTGCCCCGGCCTCATCGAAACCGGCATGACAAAGCCTATTTTCGACGGCGCGCGGGCGCGGGGCACCGAAGGCAAGATCGGCCAGCTCAATCCGCTGAAGCGCAACGGCGTGCCGGAAGAAATCGCGCAGATGGCGTTGTTTCTGGCGAGCGACGACGCCTCCTATGTCAACGGCCAGGCGATCGCCGTCGATGGCGGCTTGTCGAGCACGCACCCCTTCTCGGGCAAGCGCTGAGATCAGAACTCGGCGTCGAGTTCTTCCATCTCCTCGGGTTCGGCTTTCGCGCCCTTCATCCACTCCACCATGTGCGGCGACGCCATGATGCGTTTGACGTAGGCCGCGCAATCGGCGTCGAGATCGACGCCATAGGTCGTGAAGCGCGAGCAGACCGGCGCATACATGGCGTCGGCCATGGTCGGCTTCTTACCGAAGAGGAAGGGGCCTTTATATTGTCCGAGCGCCTCTTCCCAGATCGCCACGATGCGGTCTATGTCGGCTTGCGCGCCCGCCCAGATTTTGAAATTCGGGTAGCGCGCCTTGATATTCATCGGCAGGGCCGAGCGGAGATTGGCAAAGCCCGAATGCATCTCGCCGGAGATCGAACGGCAATGGGCGCGCGCCGCCGCATCGGAGGGAAGAAGGCCCGCTTCGGGTTTCCGCTCATGGAGATATTCGGCGATGGCCAGCGTATCCCAGACTTTGGCGCCGCCCTGCTTCAAGCACGGCACGAGAAAGGACGGCGACAACAGGAGCAGTTCGGCGCGGGTCGAAGGGTCGCTTGCGGAAAGCTGCTCTTCCTCAAAGTCCAGCCCGGCCATCTTGCAGAGCAACCAGCCCCGCAACGACCAGGACGAATAGTTTTTACTGCTGATGGTCAGTACGGCTTTGGCCATGGAATCCCCTTTTTCGGGCTTTCATATGGAATGGAAGCACATTCCGGCCTTGCTCAAAACAATTATCTCGCAGTGCAGCATAACTTGCTCTAGCCTTTTAATGCCGGTCATCGGTTTTGGCTGGAGAGTGACGTCGGGGCCGGGGCACCCATGCTTTATTACGCGTATCAGTTGCAATCCGACCTGATGAAACCGGTCCGGGCGATGGCCGACGCCGCCGCCGCCATGCTGAACGGTCCGATGGTCGCCCAACTCGAATCTCCGGCGCTGCGCAATCTCGCCGCGGCTTTCGAGATGGTATCTCGGGCGGGGCTCACCCACACACGACCGCCTTTCGGCATCGACTGCGTGCGTGTCGGCCATGAAGATGTGCCGGTTGTCGAAGAGAGCGCCTTTGCGACGCCCTTCGGCACGTTGCTGCATTTCAAGAAAGAGGGCCACACGATCCAGCCGCGCGTGCTGATCGTAGCGCCTCTGTCCGGTCACTTCGCCACCCTGCTGCGCAACACGGTCGAAGTGTTGTTGCCCGAGCACGATGTCTACATCACCGACTGGCACAATGCGCGCGATGTCGGCCTCGAGCATGGGCGTTTCGGTTTCGATGAATATATCGATCACGTCATCCGCTTCCTCGAGGAGCTTGGCCCCGGCGCGCATCTGGTATCCGTGTGTCAGCCTTGCGCCCATGCCTTCGCCGCCGTCGCCGTCATGGCGCAGACCGGCAATCCGGCGCAGCCCGCCAGTATGACGCTGATGGCCGGGCCCATCGATACGCGGATCAACCCGACCTCGGTGAACGAGCTTGCCACCACGCATACGATCGGCTGGTTCGAGCGCAATCTCATTTCGCGCGTACCGGTCGGCTTTCCCGGCGCGGGGCGGCGCGTCTATCCGGGTTTCGTGCAGCTCAACGCTTTCATGAGCATGAACCCGAAACGCCACATCGACACGCATATCGACCTCTTCGGCAATCTCGCCAAGGGCGACACCGAAAAAGCGCAGACGACCAAGACGTTTTACGATGAGTATTTCGCGGTGCTCGATCTCACCGCCGAGTTTTACCTCGAAACCGTGAAGCTGGTTTTTCAGGATCATGCGCTGGCGAAAGGCGAGCTGACATGGCACGGCGAAACGGTCGAACCGGCGGCGATCAAAAAAACCGCGCTGCTGACGGTCGAAGGCGAGCGCGACGATATTTGCTCGGTCGGCCAGACGCTCGCGGCGCAAGACCTTTGCACCAGCATCCGGCCCTATAAGAAACGCCACCATTTGCAGGCGGGCGTCGGCCATTACGGCGTCTTTTCGGGCTCGCGCTGGGCCGGGCAGATTTACCCGATCCTGCGCAACACGATCCTCGCAAACGACTGACCGTCTACGGACGGCCCGCGCGGCGCTTCGTCCAATTGGCAGGCCCCCAATTTCAGGCTAGTTTAACGCCTTGCGCGCAATCTGGCCGCAACCGGGCACGATCCGCGCCATGCGGGCAAGGGGTCCCTTGATGAATGCGATCACGCCAATCGGCGGCCATGCCGAAGCTCTGCCGCTTGTCTCCGCGGCCGAGATCGCGCGCCAGTTCATCAAGCCCGGCATCGACTGGCTGACCATCGCCTGGACCGCATTCGGGCTCGGCATCATCGCGCTTTCGACATGGGCGGGGCTGACGGATCGCGCGCCGCTCTGGCTGAGCTTCTTCGCCAACATGTATTTCATGTTCTTCATCTTCGCGACGATGCATGAAGCCTCGCACGGCAATATCGGGCATGGCCGTTCCGCCTGGCTCAACACGGCGCTTGGCTGGCTTTGCGGCTGTGTCAATCTCGTGCCCTATCGCGGTTGGGGCGATCTGCATGTCTGGCATCATTCGCACGTCAACAACGGCGAGATGGATCCCGACGAATGGGTCAAAGGATACAATCCTTTCGCCGTCATCTTCCGCGCGGTGACGATCCCGCAGCATTATCTTTATTTCTACGCCAGCACCCGTGCCTATGACCGGGTGCGCGGCGGGCGTTTCGCCTATTTCTGGATCGTGATGACCTGGGTCATTTCCCTCAGCGTCAGCTCGGCGCTTTGGACGACGACCGGCAACTACAAGCTGCTCGTACTCTGGCCACTGGCCGGCTACATGTGCATCTTCATCATGGGCATGATGTTCGTCTGGTTTCCGCATTTCCCGCGCGCGGGCAAAGGCCGGACCGACAACAGCACGACTTTCGTCTTTCACGGGCTCAAGGGCGCGATGCTGCGGCCCTTCGATCTCTGGCAGTCCTACCACCTCGTTCATCACGCGTTTCCGCGTGTGCCCTTTTACCGGCAGGGCAAGCTCTTCAACGCCATACGCCCCCATATCGAAGCGGACGGCTCGAAGATCATCGAAGTCTAACTTCGGCGCGCGTCGTCGAGTTCGCGCTGAAGCGCATCGGCGCGCCGCTCCGCCACCGTCGCCCGGACGTAGAGCACAAGGAACATCGCGGCGAGCAACACGCCCCCGATGACAATCAAAACGCCCTGCACCGCCGCCCTCCTCTGACATCACGCCGAGAGCTTTCGCTCCCGGCGTTTGCATCTTAGCCAAAGCGGCTCACGCAGCGCCAGCCGTCTCAGGCGGAGGCGCTGACATTTGTGGCGCCACTCGCACCCGCTACGGTCGCGCGGAGCTTGCACGGCGCCAGCGAAAACCCGCCCACGCCGTCTTGCGTGAACGAGACGGCGGGCCCCACCGAAATCCAGGTCGTGCCGTCGGGGCTCGCTTCGAGCGCAACGGTCGCGCCGCCGAAAGTGCCCCAGGCCCAGAAGGTGCCGGTGCCGCCCGTCCAATCGATGAGACGCGAACTGCCGTTTGCCGTCACGCCATTTAAAATCGTCGCCATAATTTCGTCCTCGCTTTGCCACGCGGTTGCGTCAATTCCTGCGCAGTCTCCATGAGGATCGACGGGGTGAGGATTAGTTATTGAAAAATGCGCCGCTGCGTTTGTGCGCGAGTACGATTTCCCTAAACTCGTGGACGGGCGAGGATAACGTTGCGGCCGGAGATTTTATGTTGAGTCAGACACTTGCTCGCGCGGGATGCATCGCTCTTCTCGCGCTTGGCGGCTGCACGACGGAGCGCACGTCGTCTCCCACCCGCACGGCAACCGAACAACTTCTGATTTCGACGGCGGCGGACAGGGCGGCGAAGGACCTTGCGCTCCAGATGCCACGCGACAAGAAGCTCTACATCGACACGTCGAACTTCGACGGCACCGACAGCAAATATGCGATCAGCGCCATCAAGGGCGAATTGCTCCGGCGCGGCGGTCGTCTCGTTCTAGATCGCGACAAGGCAGACGCCGTCGTCGAGATCAGCTCCGGTGCGCTGTCGATTGACGAAAGCAGTTCCATCGTCGGCATACCCCAATTCGATATTCCCATTCCCGCCGCCGGAAATCTGGCTTTCCCCGAGATCGCTCTCTTCAAGAAGCAGGAGCGCCAGGGCGTCGCCAAGTTCTCGGCCTTCGGCTATGACGCAAAGACCGGCGCGCTCATCGCTTCGGCGCAACCCGATTACGGTTCATCGCACACGACGGAATGGGTGGCCGCGCTTTTCATTTCCTGGACCACGAGCGACATCGTGCCGGAAACGGAAAAGAGCGAAGACGGGAAGTACTTCTTCACCGAACCCCTGCCGACACAAAGAAAAGACCTGCCGAACTGGCTCTAGCTCAAGCGAAACCGAGGCGCGCGAACTGGCTATCCGGCGCATCGAGTTCTTTCAAGGCCACACGCAGCCGTTCGGCGAGATCGGCTTCAAGGGCTGAACCGGCAAGGTTTCTCTCTTCGCCCGCGTCTTCTTGCAGATCGTAAAGATGATGACCGGTGAAGCGCGTGAATGCCCAGAAGGGCAGCTTGTCGCCTTCTTGCCAATCCTGACGGATTACGGGAATGGCGCTGCCCGGCATCCGGTCGAGAAAAGCCCGGTCGTCGGGAAAAGGCAGTTCCTGTTCGCGCGTCAGATGATGCGTCGGCATGGTCGACCAGCGGTTCGACAACATGGAGAGCGGCGCGTTTGCCGCCTTGGGTCCGCGCGCATATTTGTAACGTCCATCGACGAAATGAACCTCGCGGCCCCAGACGCCGGTGAGAAGCCACTCGCGGATGCTCGACGTTTCCTTATGCAGCAGCGGCAGCAATGAGTGGCCATGCGTGCGCTGACGCACGGTGACGCCGAAGACATCGGCTAATGTGGCGAAGAGATCGACGCTGGTCGTCAGCGCGTCGCAAGTGCCCGGCGCGATGCCGGGATGGGCGATCATCAACGGAATATGGCCGAGCGTTTCATAGATCGGCACGCCGGGCTTGCCCCATATATCCTTCTCGCCGAGATAATGGCCGTGATCGGTGCAGAGGATGACCAGCGTGTCGTCCCACAATCCCTTGCGGTCGAGCGCCTCCATGATCTTGCCGAACCAGTGATCGATCATGGTGAGCTTGCCGCCGTAAGAGGCGCGAATTTGATGCGCCTGTTTCTCGGTCAGCACGCCTTTCTCCAGAGCGCCTTTCATGTAAGGCGGCCAGATGATGTGCGGGCCTTCCCAGTCCTTGTCATACATCGAGGCATAAGGCTCGGGCGTATCGAAAGGCTCGTGCGGATCGAACTCGTCGACGAAAAGCATGAAGCGGTCGTGATGGCCCGCATTGTCGTCGATCCATTTCGCCGCTGCGCCCATGGTACGGGGCCCCGGGAAATCTTCCTCGCCACGAAAATAGCCGCGCGAATTGTCGTAAGGCATATGCGGGCGGAAGGAATCCAGTGCGCCCGTCCAGCTCGGATCGGCGCGCGTCTTCCAGGCATCGCCCTCATGGCCGCGCTGATAATCCCAGGCGGTGAAATCGACATGGAAATTTTCGCCACCGGTTTCGAAGAGATGCGGATGGTCGGAGATCAACTGCGTGACGACGCCCGCCTTGCG
>DASYEM010000007.1:0-2395 GCA_036499025.1 Parvibaculum sp.
CGCGCAGCGAGAGATGCTGCATGCCGGGTGTGGGGCGGCGCGCGATGAGCAGATTGTGATGATTGATCGAGCCGGGGGCGCGTACGAAAGTGCCGGCGCCTTTGATCACGTCGGAGACGGTGAAGCCGAGCCGCTTATAGAAATCGGCCATCTCGTCCATGTTCGGCGTGTAGACGCCCATATGGCCGAGATGATCCGGCGTCGCTTTCGGATAGCCGCGTAGGCGCTCATTGGCCGGATGCGCGGCGCGTTGCGGCGGCGCGGTCTCGCGCTTGGCTTTGGTCACTTCGAAGGCAATGCCGAAGCCGCCCGGGCCTTTGATATGCAGCCGGCCTTCCTTGTCTTCGGTGACGGTACGGTCTTTGGCGATTTCGGCGGCGACCTCTTGGAGCGCGGCTTTGTCGGACACCGCCCAGACGATCTCGCGCAAGGTCGGCCCGGCCTCTACCGCCTCGGGCAGCGCGGCGTCACCCTGTTTGCGCAGCTCGATGCGCGTCCCTTCGCCGGCGACGGTCAGCGTCGCGCCGTTGGCCCCGCTGTCGCGCGTCTCGAGACCGAAATCGCTCAGGAAGCGCGCCGCTGTGTCGACGTCGTCAACGCCATAGACCACTGCTTCAAGACCCATGATTGGCATGATGCTTCTCCCTATGACCTATCGATTCATTGACCGGCATCGACTTTCGCGAGCTCGTCGCGGAAAGCCTTCAGCACTTTGTCGCCATCGGGCGTGCGCTTCGCCCAATCCGCAGCGACGGGTTCCGCTTCGACGCGCCACTTGTCGGTCTGCTCGCGCGGCGCATCGATCACGGTCTGGTTTGGCATGCCTTTGACCAGCTTGTCGCCGAAGACCTGCAGCCGGTCCCAGAACTTGCCGAGTTCGCGGGTCTCGCCTTCGCCCGAGAATTTGTCGAGCACGGCCTTGGCGGAGGCGGGTAGCGATTCGTAGCGCTTCTTGCCGATGAACATCATGCCGGTTGCGGTACCGAGCGCGGCTTCGACATGATACGTCGTGACTTCTTGCAGCTTGAAAGAAAGCACAGCGGTCCAGCCCATCATCACCCCGTCGACAGTATTGCGCTGCAGCGCCTCGTAGCTTTGCGTGACGGCAAGCACGATCGGCGCCATGCCCAGCCGTTGCGCCAACTCGGCCGTCTCTTTCGAGGACGTGATGACCTTCAGCCCTTTGAGATTGGCGAGCGAGGGGGGCGTGGTACGGAAATGGAAGTTGGATTGCGACAGCACGGCCAGCGAGATCGGCCGCACTTCGTCATATTCGGAACCGAAGAGCCCGTCGCGATAGAGCCGCCACATCGCCACCGAGGCTTTCTCCGAGCTTTCGCCGGCGATGAAGGGCAGGCCGCCGACCGTCGAGCGCTGGAATTTGCCGGCGAAATTGCCGTGCGTCAGCCACGAGATCTGCGCCACGTCGGCGACGACGCGATCATAGGAATTATTGAGATTGGCGATCGCCATGCCGTCGCGGATGTCGATCTTGAGCTTGCCCTCGGCCGCCGCGTTGACGCGATCGGCCCAGGGATGCAGCACCTGATCGGCCAGCGGATTGCCCGGCGGTAAAGCGGTCGCGAGAATCAGCGTCGGCGTATCGTCGGCGCGCGCATGACAGATCGCGGCGAACGCCAGCGCTAAAGCGCCGAACGCCACCGCGATCTTCCCCCCCAAAGTCATGGTCGCCTCTTATTCTGCCGCGGCGCGGCGGCGCGTTGTGACGGTCTCAACCGGGTGGCGTCCGACGAAGAACTCCTTGTCCGGCGAATCTGTCGGCTTGAGGCCAGAGCGCGTGAGGCCGGTACGCAGCATCGTCATTTGCTGGCCGTGGATCTTCATCGTCGGCTGGCGCAACGGGCCGCCGTTATAACCCTGGAGCCAGCCCTCGTAGCCCCACACCATGCGATTGAGGAAATGGCCGCCGGCGGAAGCGGCGTTCACCGCGCCGTTCGCCTGACGTCCTGGCGCAGTGCGCCAGTAAATCTCCGTCGCCTCGTCGAATTTCTTGTCCTGCAGCATCTGCATCACCTTCGGCACGACATCGCCGAAGAAATGCGTGTTCGAGGTGCCGGTGAATTGAATAGGCACCAGCTGGGCCAAGGGCACGAGATCGCCGAAAAGCGGCGTCTCGACGATCACCTCTTTGCCGAAGAGGCGGTGGCATTCGACAAAGCCCATGATCGACGGCATGCCGCCTTCGGCCTTGATCGCGACGATGTTCGGGCAATTGTCGAGGAGCTTGCGGATGACCGCAGCCGGAATGTCCGAGGCATGCAGCCGCGAGAAGCCCCAGAGCGGCACGGGGAAAAGCAGAACCGCCAGGTTGGTCGCATCGCAGAACGCCTTCGTGTACGCGTAAATCTCGTCCACGCTGTCGGGATAAAAATTT
>DASYEM010000008.1:0-43802 GCA_036499025.1 Parvibaculum sp.
GGCGGCATTCTCGATGGCCACCTCGATCCCAGCCTCGCCGCGCTCCTTCTCGCGCTTTTTGCCTTCGGCATCGGCAAGGCGGCATTGATGCCGTTTCATCGCTGGCTCCCCTCCGCCATGGTCGCGCCGACGCCGGTCAGCGCGCTTCTTCACGCTGTCGCCGTGGTCAAGGGCGGTGTCTTCACGCTACTGAAAGTCGGCGTCTACATCTTCGGCACAGGCTATCTCTCGACGACCCATGCCTCCGTCTGGCTCTGCTGGATCGCGGCCTTCACGCTTATCGTTTCCGCCATCATCGCCATCTACAAGGACGATCTCAAGGCGCGGCTTGCCTATTCAACCATCAGCCAGCTTGCTTACATCACGCTCGGTGTCGCGCTGGCCAACCAGATGGGCGTCATCGGCGGCGCGATGCAGATGGTCATGCATGGCATGGCCAAGATCACGCTCTTCATGTGCGCAGGCTCGATCTATGTCGCCACCCGCAAGACGCGCGTCAGCGAGATGAACGGCCTCGGACGACAGATGCCTTTCACTTTCGCGGCGTTTCTCATCGCCTCGTTGAGCATCATCGGGCTGCCGCCGCTCGGCGGAGCCTGGAGCAAATGGTTCCTGATGCTTGCCGCCGCCGACGCGCAACAGACCGCCATGATCGCCGTCCTCGCCGTTGGCTCGCTGCTCAGCATCGCCTATCTGCTTCCCGTTTCAGGCCGTGCGCTCTTCATGCCCTCGCGTGATCCGGGCGCACCGACCGGCATCCATGAAGCGCCGCTGCTCGTCGTCGCCCCCCTCTGCGCAACGGCCCTTGGCTGCATTCTGCTCTTTGCCTTCGCGCATGATATTTACAGCTTCCTCCTGCATATCCAGTTGCTCCCGCCGGAGGTCGCTCCATGAACAGGATCATCTATATCCTCGGCGCGCTCTGCCTCGCTCTCGCCGCCGCCGACTTGTTCCGCGAACGCCACGGCGATTTCGCCGTTGAAAGCGCGCCGCTTATCTGGTGCGCCTTCGGCTTCATTTCTTATGTAGCAATCGTCTTCGCCGCCAAGGCGCTGCGCCGTCTCGTTCTTCGTCCTGAGGACTATTACGGCCGCGATTCCATCGATGCCGAAGAGACGGAGGCACGCGATGCCTGACATCGTCACCCCCGCTCTCATCTATATTCTCGGCGCGCTCATCGCGCTGTCGATCCGCAATCACATGACACGCGGCATCGTCCTACTCGCCACGCCCATCGCAGCGCTCGCGACTTTCGTCACGCTGCCTTATGCGAATTACGGCAGCTTTCCGCTCTTCGACCTACATCTCGGCTTCCTGCGCATCGACGCTCTCTCCTATGTCTTCGCCTTGGTCTTCTCGCTCGCCGCTTTCCTGTCATTGCTCTACGCGTGGCACATCCGCGACCGGCTCGAACAAATCTCGACGCTGCTTTATGCGGGCGCAGCCATCGGCGCGGTCTTCGCCGCCGATCTCGTCACGCTCTTTATCTTCTGGGAAGGCACCGCGCTCGCATCCGTCTTCCTCGTCTGGGCCCGCCGTACCGAAGGCTCCTACCATACGGGCCTTCGCTATCTCGCCATCCAGATCGGCTCGGGCCTTCTGCTGCTCGCGGGCGTCGTACTGCATTATCAGGACACGGGCTCCATCGCCTTCGGCTATATGGAACTCGACAGCCTTGCGACCTGGCTGATCCTCCTCGCCTTCGGCATCAAATGCGCCTTCCCGCTGCTCAACAACTGGCTGCAGGACGCCTATCCCGCCGCGACACTCACCGGCACGGTGACGCTTTCGGCCTTCACCACCAAGCTCGCCGTCTATGCGTTGGCGCGCGCCTTCGCGGGCACCGAATATCTCATCTATATCGGCGCCGCGATGGCCGTCCTGCCGGTCTTCCACGCCACCATCGAAAACAATCTGCGCCGCACGCTCGCCTATAGTCTCAATTCCCAACTCGGCTTCATGGTCGTCGGCATCGGCATCGGCACGCCGCTCGCCATCGACGGCGCGGTCGCGCATGCCGCTGCCAGCACCGTCTATCAAGCGCTTTTGTTCATGGGCGTCGGCGCTGTTCTTTACCGCACCGGCAGCGACAAGGCGTCGGAACTTGGCGGCCTGTTCCGTTCCATGCCGCTCACTTTCGCGTTCTGCGTCGTCGGTGCGTTTTCGATTTCCTCCTTCCCGTTTTTCTCAGGTTTCATTTCAAAAAGTCTGATCCTCTCGGCAAGTGGCGACACGGGCCACGTCCTCGTCTGGGCCGCGCTCATTTTCGCCTCGGTCGGCGTCCTCGCCCATACCGGCCTCCGCATTCCCTATGTCATGTTCTTCGGACGCGATCGTGGGTTGAAAGCTGAGGAAGCCCCGCGCCACATGCTCATCGCCATGGGCATCGCCGCCGCCTTATGCCTCGTCATCGGGATATGGCCAGCGCCGTTTTACGCGCTCCTGCCTTATCCCGTCGCCTATCAGCCCTATAGCTTCGGCCATATACTGACCCAGCTTCAACTGCTCGCCTTTGCCAGTTTCGCTTTTGCATTGCTGGTCCGCTTCAAGCTCTATCCTGCCGATCTGCGTTCGATCAATCTGGACGTCGATTGGCTGTACAGGCGTTTTCTGCCAAGCCTTATCGGCCTCATCGGACAGGAGGCGCGTTATGCGTGGCACGGGCTCACGCGCGCAGGCGCCTACCGCCTCAAACGTGCGCTGGTCCTCATCTACCGGATGCATGGTCCGCAAGGCGCGCTGGCGCGCACATGGCCAACGGGTTCCATGGTGCTTTGGATCGCGGTTCTGCTTGGCATAACCTTGTGCCTCGCTTACCTATAAGCACCCAGCCTGCAAAAGGAGTCCCCCCAAAATGGAAATGTCCGGCGAATATCGAATTCCTGCGCCGCGTGAAACCGTGTGGGCGGCTCTCAACGATGCGGCGGTGCTGCAGGCGACCATTCCGGGCGCCGAGTCCGTCGTCAAAACCTCCGACACCGAATTTGAAGCCGTCGCCAAGGCTAAGGTCGGTCCGGTCAATGCCCGCTTCAAAGGCAAGGTCACGCTCACCGACATCGACGCGCCGAACGGCTACACGCTGACCGGCGAAGGCAATGGCGGCGCTGCGGGTTTCGCCAAGGGCTCGGCGCGCGTCAATCTTGCCGACGACAATGGCGTGACGGTCCTCACCTATAACGTCAACGCCCAGATCGGCGGCAAGCTCGCGCAAATCGGGCAGCGGTTCATCGACAGCACGGCCTCGAAACTTGCCGATGAATTCTTCGGCAATTTCTCCGCCGCCCTCGGTGGCACCAAAGTCGAGCAGCTGTCCCCCACCGAAGAACACGAGACTTTCGGCAAATCGCCCGATCAGGACGCCATGGCCCCGACCGGCGTGCCTATGATCCCGGATGGCGAGGCAGGCCAGGGCTACTCACCCTGGATCTGGGGCACGGCGCTCATCATCGGCGTGGCGATACTCATTCTCATCTTCGGGCGCTGATAGCGCCGCTTGACGCCTTGCGCGCCAGCGCCGAGACTCGTCTGAGTATATTCAAGGAGAACGCGCATGACCGTCGTGACGATGACCGTCAACGGAAACCCCGCCAGCGCCGATGTCGAAGCCCGCACGCTGCTGGTGAACTTCATCCGCGAGGAACTGGGCCTCACCGGTACGCATGTCGGCTGCGACACGAGCCAATGCGGCGCTTGCGTCGTCCACGTCGATGGCCGCGCGGTGAAATCTTGCACCATGCTTGCGGGCCAAGCCGAAGGGGCGAGTGTCCTCACGGTCGAAGGTCTTGCCCGGAATGGCGAACTGCATCCCGTGCAAAAAGCATTCAAGGAACATCACGGGTTGCAATGTGGCTTCTGCACGCCAGGCATGATCATGACCGCCATCGATCTTATCCGCCGCAAGCCTGACCTCGACGAGCATACGGTGCGCGAAGAACTCGAAGGCAACCTCTGCCGTTGCACCGGCTATCATAACATCGTCAAGGCGATCCTCGCCGCATCGCAGGAGATGCGCTGATGTACCAGTTCAATTACCTCCGCCCGACCTCGCTGGCCGACGCCGAAGCTCTTCTTGCCAAGGCCGACGATCCGAAATTGATGGCGGGCGGACAAACGCTCATCCCGACGCTGAAGCAGCGTCTCGCCATGCCGAGCGACGTCATCGACATAGGCGGATTGAAGGAACTTTCCTTCATCCGCGCGCAGGGCGACGCCATCATGATCGGCGCTGGCGCGAAGCATCACGACGTCGCAACCAATGCCGATGTTCTGAAGCACATTCCCGCGCTGGCCGAACTCGCGGGCTGGATCGGCGATCCTGCCGTCCGTCACATGGGCACGCTGGGCGGTTCCATCGCCAATAACGATCCCGCCGCCGATTACCCGGCCGCCTGCGTCGCGCTCGACGCGAAGATCCACACGACAAAGCGTCTCATCGAGGCGGATGAATATTTCAAGGGCATGTTCGAGACGGCGCTGCAGCCCGGTGAAATCATCAAGGAAGTCACCTTCCCGCATCCCGAAAAAGCCGCCTATCAAAAATTCCGCAACCCCGCCTCGCGCTACGCGATGGTCGGCGTCTTCGTCGCCAAAGGCCCGTGGGGCGTTCGCGTCGCCGTGACCGGCGCGGGCCAGAACGGCGTCTTTCGCTTGAAGTCGATGGAAGACGCGCTAACGCAAAACTGGTCTGCGGATGCGGTCGCCTCGATCAAGGTGCCTGCCGCCGGACTGCTTTCCGATTTGCACGGCAGCGCCGAATACCGCGCGCATCTTATCACCGTGATGGCAAAACGCGCGGTCGCTGCGGCGGGTTGAGCAAACAGCTCTAGAGCATGGAAATGGTAAGAAGATATTTTCTGGCAGCAATTTCCGTTGCCATCATCTTCTTCACCGCGTTCGGCATCGCAAAAGAATTTAATCTGACCGTCAATGGCCACATAGGTGGTGTGCCGTCTATCCACGTGCGAAGTTTTTGAGAAGCTTCCCCGTACGAACTACCCAGCCGCCACCTTATAATCCGATGCCTTGTGCAACTGCATCGAAGCCGGTGGCTTGGAATGAGCGAGGTCGTCCGTCGTCAACGCCTTCAGCGCATGAGCCTTGTCTTCTTCGGTGAACTCGCCCGTCGTCACGCAGTACTCAACGAAGGTTCCGTTCGGGTCCATCGTGTAGATCGAGTGACACCAGTTGTGGTCGATCTCGAAGACGTCGCAGCCGCCCCTGAGCCACATGTCTTTCTTCTCGTTCATGTGTTCGATGGTCGGTGAATAAAACGAGACGTGGTTGACCCAAACAGGCAGACCCGCCGCCGTTGAAAGTCCGGTCTCGAAAGGCTTCTCGAACGGTCCGCCATGCAGCTCCCAGAAAGCGATGAAGCGGTCCGGCTCGATCTCATAGAAAAAATGCTTCGCCCAGCCGCCTTCCTGCGCCGGCGCGACTTCGACCTTCTTCAGATCGAAGCCCATGATCTCCCGGTAGAAATGATCGGTGGCCTTCATGTCGCGCGTGGCGAAAGCGAGATGATGATAACCCATGATGTCAGTCCTTCTTGTCGACCATGTTCATGACGTCAGCCGAATTGCCTTCCGGCGCGGCGATTTCAACGATGCGCTCATCCACATCGTCATATTCGAGCCGCAAGGCTTTCGAGATGACGCCGTGGAAATCGTAGAGCGCGGTGATGTAGGTGAATTCCAGTATCTCCTCATCGGAGAGATGCTTCTTCAGCACAGCAAATACGCCGTCCGGCACGCGCCCGCCCGACAGCACCAGCCCGTCGGTATAAGCGAGCACAGCGCGTTCGATTTCACTGAAGCAATTGGCCACCTGCCAATGCGGGATTGCAGCGATCTGTTCCTCGCTGAAGCCGACATCGCGGCAAGCCTTGCAATGTTGCGAGAAAACGAACTGGCTGCCCCTCGCCCAACCGGCGCGGATCTGACCCAGCTCGCGCAGCTTCGGTGAAATCTTGCGGTTCGGGCTGCGATAGAATTGAAAGCCCGCAACGGCGTGATCGAAAGCGTCCGGCACCACTGCAAAGACCGTCCACCAATTGCCCGGCGTTCCCGTCGCCGTGCCCGGCTCCTTCACCGGGTCGCGTTCACCGAACAACACCTTGTAGATCGACTTCGCCAGCGGATGCGCCGCGTCCTTTCCCACTTCCCTCAAACGAGGCATGGCCCTCTCCCTTTCTTTTCTTCCCTTGATCGACTATACCATATGGTATGGTCGGCACGAGCGGAAAAACTCAGGCAAAGGACATCTCGAACCGTGTGAGCGCGGCTGACTGGATCGACGCGGCCATGCGGCTTCTGGCTCGCGAAGGCGTCGACGCCATCCGCATCGACCGGCTCTGCGCCGACCTCGCAGTCACCAAAGGCAGCTTCTACTGGCATTTCCCGAACCGCGAGGCCCTTGTCGCCGCCATTGCGCTGGACTGGGCAAGCCGCCGTCCGCAAACGACATTCGAGACGATCCGCGCGCTTGATGCGAACCCACGCGAAAAGCTCTATCGCCTCTTCGATCTTTATTGGCGCGACGACATCGTTCGCTTCGACCGCGCCATGCGCGCCTGGGCGTTGAGCGAACCCGCCATCCGCAAGGCGATCATCGCCACGGACCGCGAGATGCTCGGCTTCGTCGCCGGTCTCTTTGAAGAAATGAGCTATCCCAAGGACGACGCCCATATGCGCGCCGCGACGATTTTTTTCACCGGCATCGGTATGTCCGCCGCGCCCCATCTCGTCGTGCCGTCCGAAGATGACGGTCGCGAGAAGTGGTTGAACATGATCCTCGGACCGAAACCCTGAACCCTAGCGCGCGCGTTTTGCCCTGTCGGCCAGCACCGTGCCTTTGCGCTCCAGTTTGCCCCAGCCCACGAACGGCCCGCGTATCGCTGTCACGATTGAGCGCACGACGACGTAATACATAAGCTGCCGATAACCAAAGCGCTGGAAGACCAGCCACCAGAGCAGGCTCCATTGTTCGCGCCGCTCCATCAGAAAGCCGAAGGTGGCGGCCAGCAAATCTACGACGATGAAGATACAATAATAAATGCCGACGAGTTTCAGATCGGCGTTACGGAATTCCGCGCCGTGCTGGGCATAGGCGATCCATTGGCCAAGCAGCTGCCAGACCAGCAACAGATCGGCCAGCGGCGCGATCGCCGTCAGGATAATCTGAAACAGCCAGACCTGCGGCAATGCGATCATGCCGAGCGCGCCGTAGCGTGGCTTGAATGTCAGCGAGCGATATTTCCACAGGCATTGCAGCGTGCCGTAAGACCAGCGGAAGCGTTGCTTCTGCAACCCGCCGAAGGTCGCGGGCGCTTCCGTCCAGGCAATCGCACTGCTGTCGAAAAGCACGCGATGGCCGGCCTTTTGCAGTTCGATGGTCAGGTCCTGATCTTCCGCCAGCGTGTCGCCGCGAAACCCGCCGAGTTCGGCGAGCACCGAGCGCCGCCAAGCGCCGATGGCGCCCGGCACCACGGTCAGCGTGCCCAGCGCGGCCAGTGCGCGGCGTTCAAGGTTTTGCGCCGAGATATATTCCAGTGCCTGCCAACGCGTGATCATGTTGATGCGGTTACCGACCTTGGCATTACCCGCGACGGCGCCAACCGTCTTGTCGGAGAACCAGCGCACCAGCCTTGCAATCGCATCGGGCTCGAATTGCGTATCGGCGTCAAGCGCGACAATGACCTCGCCCTTCGCCGCCGCAATGCCGACATTCAGCGCATTCGCTTTGCCGCCATTCGGAATGTCGATGATCGTCACGCGCGGATCGTTGCCGAAGCTCGCATGCAGCACGCCGAGCGTGTCGTCCTTCGATCCGTCATTGATCGCGATCACCTCGAGGTCGGCATAGTCGCTGGAGAGAATGCCCTCGACCGTCGAGACGATCACCTTCTCTTCGTTATAGGCAGGCACGATCACCGATACCTTGAAGAGCGCAGGCGTCAGCGGCGGCTCTTCCATGCGCAGCTCCGCGCGCCGCCGCAACAGGCTCAGGACGACCAGGAAAAGCAGCCGCGCAATGCCGAGCCAGATGGCGATGAAGAAACACCAATAAAGCACATGGCCCAATGTGCTGAGTGTCATGAAGACCGCCCGGTCGGTCAGCAGCCCCACCGTCAGCGGCAGGTGCGGCATCACCTGTTCCTGCGTCAGCGGGATCAGCGATGAAGCCGGCACGAATTCATAACCCTCGGCGCGCATGCGGTCGATCAGCTGGGGCAGCGCATCGACGGTTTGCTGGCGGTCCCCTCCCGCATCATGCAACAGCACGATATTGCGCGGCACGTCCGCCGTCGCGGCCGCCGCCTGTTCGAGCGTGCGGTCAATGATCTGATCGACGCCAGGCAATTCCCAATCGACGGGGTCGATATGTTCGCCGACCGTGATGTAGCCCATGTCCTGCGCGATCTTGACCGGCACGATCTCTTCATAATCCGTCGGCTCCGCATCGCCGAGATAAGGCGGGCGGAACAGCCGCAGCGAGCGTCCGGTCAGCGCCTCGAAGAGACGCTGCGTCGCATTGAGTTCCAGCGTCACGGCTTCTTCAGGCGTCACCGACAGATTGGGATGGGTGAACGTGTGGCTGCCGACATCGTGACCTTCAGCGAGTTCACGCTGCACAAGACCCGGATAGGATTCAGCATTGGAACCGATGATGAAGAAGGTCGCAGGCACCTTCTTCTCTTTCAGGATGTCGAGGATCTGCGGCGTCCATTCGGGATCGGGCCCGTCATCGAAAGTCAGGGCGATCTTCTTTTTCGCGCCGCCGAACTGCTTGATGACATAGGTCGTCGGCAGCTTCGTATAGGTCTCGTCGACGATATCTCCGCTCTTTGCATCCAATTCAAATTTACGGCTGCCCGTTGTCGGCTCCGCCGCCACGGTCAGAAATTCGCCACGTCCTTCAAAGTCGATATCGTCGATGATCGGAATGTCGTCGAGTGTCGCCGGCGCCGCCTTGCCGTAAGGCTGGCCGATGACATTCCAGATGGTCGGATCTTCGCCGCCCAGACGCCAGACCGCGTAACCGGCGGGCTCATAGGGGTCGGCGGCGTGTATCTGGTTGTAAGCGGTTACGCCGTCGAGAAACCAGACGTCATGTTTGACTTTGTCTTCCTCGACATAGGAAAAGTGCGGATTATTGGTCGAGCTGTCGAAATCGATGTCGGCGTTGGAGTCGTGCGCCGCGATCACCGCGTCCTGGAATGTCAGATTATCGACGTCGCCGCCGTTCCAGTCATAGCCGTAGCTGCCGATGGCGACGATGGTCTGGCTCGGGTCAAGCACCTTCATGCGTTTATCGATGACGCCTTCATACCAGGATTGTCCGGCGACGCTGCCCGCCTCGCTGGTCAGCCAATGTTCGTCATAGGCCATCAGCATCGTGTAATCGATGACCTCGGCCATTTCTTCGAACGGCCAGGTGTCGTCGCCGACCGGCGTTGCCAGCACGACGATCCAGCCATGTGGCGAAAAGCTATCCGAAAGTTCCTTCAGAAAAAATTTGAGATCCTTGCGCGAACCGACCGGCAGATCTTCAAAATCGACGACGATGCCCTGAAGTTTTTTGTCGCCGATGAAGGCTTCAAGCTGCGCGATGAGCTGCTTGCGCCTGTCCGGCTTCGCCAGCATTCGCCCGAGTCCCGGCCCGTCCCATTTGCCGTTGGCAGCGTTTTGCAGGCTCGGCAAGATCGCAGCACCCGGTTTGTTATCGCGGATGTATTTATCGATCTTGCGGTCGTAGCCCTGTGCCAACTTCATATCGGGGCCGGTCAATGTCAGCCAGGTCGGCACCACCCAATCGAGATTGGGCAGCGCGCGCTGCAGCGAGGCGAATGTGTTGTCGCCCCATGTCGGATAGAACGCGACCGAGAGCGAGCGTCCGGCCTGCGGACGCAGGATTGCTGCAGCGGTATTGTTCAGCCGTGCGTGTTCCTGTTTGCGGCGGTGTTCATGCGCCACCTTCTCGCGCCGCGCGCGGGCTTCGGCCGCGAGCGAGGCCGCCGCCTTCAGCAGGCCGGGCGACATCGCCTTGCGCTCAAGCTCGGCCGTCGGTACGGCGTTCATCTGGCCCGGCAGCTTGACGCTGTCGAGATGCGGCACCACGGCGACGCTGATCACGAAAGCGACGGCTGCGACCGTGCTGACGATGGCAGCGATCCAGCCGAAAATGGAAATGTGAGCGGCCCTGCGTCCGCTGGCATCGAAGAAAATAGGTTTATTGGCCATACTGTCCCACTGGCCCCCACCAGCGTCGCAATAGATACAGGTTCGGCTGCCGATTTTCTCTCTTTTCTTTCTTTCCGTCAGGCCGTCGGTGGAAAAGTGTACCTTCCGCCCGGCTTTGCTCCCGGCCCGCAACCCATTACATTCCTGCTCATGAGCATTCCATCCTCCATCGACGAAACCGTCGATCTGCTGGCGCGCGGCGCCTATGTCGCCGACCGCTCGCTTGCCACCGCCGTCTTCCTCGCGCTCAAGATGGGCCGTCCTTTGCTGCTTGAAGGTGAGGCGGGCGTCGGCAAGACCGAGATCGCCAAGGTGCTGTCCGAAGCTCTTGGCCGCCGTTTGATTCGCCTTCAATGCTATGAAGGACTGGACACGGCGAGCGCGGTCTATGAGTGGAATTATCAGGCGCAGATGATCGAGATCCGCCTCGCCGAGGCCGAGGGCAAGCAGGATCGCGAGGCGCTGGGCAAGGACATCTTCTCCGAGCGCTTCCTGATCCGCCGCCCGATCCTGCAGGCGCTCGCGCCCGACGTCGCCGGCCCGCCCGTCCTGCTCATCGACGAACTCGACCGCACCGATGAGCCTTTCGAGGCCTATCTCCTCGAGGTCCTTTCCGACTTTCAGGTGACGGTCCCCGAGATCGGCACCATCAAGGCCATTGAGCCGCCTATCGTCATCGTGACGTCGAACCGCACGCGTGAAATCCACGACGCGCTGAAGCGCCGCTGCCTTTATCACTGGGTCGATTACCCGGATGCGGCGCGCGAACTCGAAATCCTGAAGCTCAAGGCTCCCGGCGCTTCAGCCCGCCTGTCGCGCGAAGTCGTCACCTTCGTGCAGTCCTTGCGCAAGCTCGACCTCTACAAGAATCCCGGTGTCGCCGAAACCATAGACTGGGCGACGGCGCTGACGCAGCTCGATGCGCTGGCGCTCGACCATCAGGTCGTCAACGACACGCTGGGCGCGCTGCTGAAATATCAGGACGACATCGCGCGCGTTCAGGGCAGCGAAGCCGCGCACATTCTCGAAGAAATCCGCGCGGGTGCGCAGGTAGCCCAATAATGGGCACCGGCTCGCCCGAGCGTCTGGCCGAAAACATCGTTCATTTCGCGCGTGTACTGCGCCGTGCCGGCATGAAAGTCGGTCCGCGTCAGGTGCTCGACGCCATTGAAGCTGTTGAGGTAGCGGGGCTTCGTTCGCGCGAAGACTTCTACTGGACGATGCATACGACGCTCGTCAAACGCCATGACGCGCATGTGATTTTCGATCAGGCTTTCCATGTCTTCTGGCGCGATCCGCAATTACTCGACCGCATGATGGCGTTGATGCTGCCGGAAATTCGCATGCCGGAAAACGACGATAGCGAGAAGGCCAACCGCCGCATTTCTGAAGCCCTTTTCGGGAACGATGCCGACGAGGCGCGGGAGCCGGACTCCGATCTCGAGATCGACGCCAGCGAGACTTTTTCTGCCGCCGAAGTCCTGCGCAAGAAAGACTTCGAGCAAATGTCCGCCGCGGAGCTTGCCGAAGCCCGCGCCGCCATAGCGCGCCTGCGCTTGCCGCTCGACGAGGCCCGCATCCGCCGGACGCGCCCTAGCGCCAGAGGTCGCCTCACCGACATGCGCGCCAGCCTGCGCGCCTCGCTGCGCGGCGGCGGCATCATTCCGCTGAAGAAACGCGAATATCGCCGCCGCCGTCCACCACTCGTGGTGCTTTGCGACATATCGGGCTCCATGTCGGCCTATGCGCGTGTCTTCCTGCAATTCCTCCATGCGCTCACCAATGACCGCGACCGCGTGCATGTCTTTCTCTTCGGTACGCGGCTCACCAACGTCACGCGCGAGCTTCGCCACCGCGACATTGACGAGGCGCTGGCCCGCGTCACCGCCACAGTCGATGACTGGGACGGCGGCACCCGCATCGGCGAGACGCTGCGCCGTTTCAATGTCGAATGGGGCCGCCGCGTGCTGGGGCAAGGAGCCATCGTGTTGCTGGTTACGGACGGACTTGACCGTGATGCCGGTCAGGGGGTCGAGCCGGAAATCGCACGGCTGCATCGGCAGGCAAAGCGTCTCATTTGGCTGAACCCCCTCTTGCGTTATGACCGTTTCGAGCCGAAATCATTGGGCATCAAGGCGCTGCTCCCGCATGTGGACGAGTTCCGCGCCGTTCATAATCTCGATTCGCTGACCGCCCTCATCGACACGTTGAGCGGCCCCGCGACCCGTATTTCCGAAAGGAGAGCCGCATGAGCGAACCCCTTACTCACGAGCAAGTGCTTGAACAGGCAGCACTTTGGCGTTCGGAAGGACACGGGGTGGCGCTCGCGACGGTCATTGAAACCTGGGGTTCGGCGCCGCGTCCGGTCGGTAGCCAGTTGGCGATTTGCGACGATGCGAGCTTTATTGGTTCAGTTTCAGGGGGTTGCATCGAGGGCGATGTGGTGACGCGGGCGCTGGATACGCTGACATCGGGCAAGCCGGAGGTGCTGGAATATGGGGTCAGCGACGCTATGGCCTGGGAGGTCGGGCTTGCCTGCGGCGGGCGGATCAGGGTCTATGTCGAGCCGGTCACGGCCTGATGCGCGGGGATATCCTCAAGGAATTGCTGGAAAGCCGGGAGGCAAAGCGCCCTGTTACCCTCGCCACCCGGCTATCAGATGGAATGCAGAAACTTGTTTATCCCACTGATAAACAAGAAGAAACATGGTTAATTAAAGCTGTATCTGAGGTTCTGGCATCGGACAAAAGCCGCGTCGTGGCCGCGCAGGACGGAACCGAGTGGTTCCTGAACGCCTATAATCCGCCGCTCAGATTGCTTGTTGTCGGCGCCGTCCATGTTGCCCAGCCAGTCGTCGTCATTGCCGAACTGGACGCCTACGACGTTGTCGTCGTCGACCCGCGCACGGCCTTCGCTTCGCCCGCCCGTTTTCCACAGGCGACGCTCCGCACGGAATGGCCCGACGAGGCGCTGACCGCTCTCAAACCCGATTCCCGGACAGCGGTGATAACTCTCACCCATGATCCGAAGCTCGATGACCCGGCATTGATCGTCGCTTTAAATAGTCCCGCTTTTTACATCGGCGCGCTGGGCAGCAAAAAGACCCATGCCGCCCGGTTGGAGCGCCTCAAGGCCGCCGGGTTCGACGAGCAGACGCTGGCGCGCATTCATGGCCCCATCGGCCTGTCCATCGGCGCGAAGAGCCCCGCCGAAATCGCCATCTCGATCATGGCCCAGATCACGGAAGTTTTGCGGAGATGACCTTCGGCGAGATGGCGGCGACGGAGGCCGAAGGCGCGATCCTTGCCCATTCGATCAGGATGAGCGGCGCGACCTTTAAGAAGGGCCGCACTCTTTCCGCCGCCGATGTCGCGGCGCTCGCGGCGGCGGGCGTCGAGCGCGTCACTGCCATACGCCTCGAAGCCTCGGACGTGCCGGAAGACCGCGCCGCCGCCGAACTCGCCTCGGCGCTTGCGGGCGCGAGCCTGCGCACCGGCGAACCCTTCACCGGTCGCGCCAATCTCTTCGCCGAAGCCGACGGCGTGCTGACCTATGACGCCACCCGCCTCGATGCGATCAACCTCATCGACGAGGCGCTGACGATCGCCGCGCTCGCGCCGTTCGAGAGCGTCACGGCGCGGCAGATGATCGGCACGGTCAAGGTGATCCCCTTCGCCGCCCCGCGCGCCGCGCTCGACAGGGCTTTGGCTCTGGCCCGAGACGGCGGACCGCTGATCTCGATCCACCCTTTCCGGCCCCGGACGCTCGGCCTCGTCGCCACGCGCCTCAAGGGCACGAAGGACTCCGTTCTCGACAAGACCCGCGCCGTTCTCGATGCGCGGCTCAGCGCGATGGGGAGCCGCATCGGCAAGGAGCTGCGCTGCGCGCATGACGAGGCGGAAGTCGCTGCCGCGGTCACGGAGCTTCTCGATGAAGGTTTCGCCCCCGTCCTCGTCTTCGGCGCATCGGCCATCACCGACCGGCGCGACGTGATCCCGGCGGGCATCGTCGCGGCGGGCGGCGAGATTTTGCATTTCGGCATGCCGGTCGATCCCGGCAATCTGATGCTACTGGCGCGGAAAGGCGACACGCCCGTCCTCGGCCTGCCCGGCTGCGCGCGTTCGCCCGCGCTGAACGGGTTCGACTGGGTGCTGCAACGCCTGCTCGCAGACGTCGAGGTCACGCGCGCCGATATCATGCGCATGGGCGCGGGCGGGCTGCTCAAGGAAATCTCGACGCGACCGCAACCGCGCGACGGTTCGCGCCCCCCGGCCAAACCCGCAGCGCCGAGCATCGCCGCGCTGATCCTCGCCGCCGGTAAATCGAGCCGCATGGGCGAGACCAACAAGCTCACCGCCGAAGTCGATGGCGCGGCGATGGTCGCCCGCGTCGCCGACGCCGCGCTGAAGAGCGGCGCGAAGCCGGTCATCGTCGTCACCGGCCATCAGGACAACGCCGTGCGCGCCGCGCTTCAAGGCCGCGATGTTCAGTTCGTCCACAATCCCGATTATGCCGATGGTCTCTCGACATCCCTGCGCGTCGGCGCAAACGCCCTGCCCGCCGGCCTCGACGCCGCCGTCGTCTGCCTCGGCGACATGCCCGACATCACGGCGGCCCATATCGGTCGTCTCGCCGCCGCCTTCGACGCGGAAGAAGGCCGCACGATTTGCGTGCCGACTTTCGCGGGCAAGCGCGGCAATCCGGTTCTCTGGGGTGCGGCTTATTTCGATAAGTTGCAAAGAGTGAAAGGCGACACGGGGGCCAAGCATCTGATCGGGGAACATGCCGACGCGGTGTGCGAAGTGCCGATGCCGGACGATGCCAGCTTACGCGATATCGATACGCCGGAGGAGTTGGCGAAGCGGCGCGGCGGGTAGTCTGATTTGCGCCGACCTTGATCCAGGTTAACCTGGCCAGCCCCCCGAAATCCGTGCCGCCTCTTCTGTGCTTGCAAGACACGCTCGCTACGATGCTTATGGAGCGGAACTCAGGACACCGAAGGCCGGCAGACGTGCATATCGATCTCCAAAAGGATATCGCCGCCATCAAGGATATAGCGGCGATACCGACCATTCTCGAAGTCGTGTGCCGCACCACCGGCATGGGCTTTGCGGCGGTGGCGCGCGTCACCGAGGATCGCTGGATCGCGGGCCAGGTACTCGACGCCATCGACTTCGGCCTTACATCGGGCAGCGAGCTGAAAGTCGAGACGACGATTTGCGATGAGATCAGGCAGAGCCACGAGGCCGTCGTCATCGACAGCGTGGCCGACGACGATGTTTATCGCGGCCATCACACGCCCGCACTTTACGGTTTCCAATCTTATATCTCGATGCCGATCATTCGTTCCGACGGGTCGTTCTTCGGTACGCTCTGCGCTATCGACCCCAAGCCGCATCGGTTGAAGACGCCCGAAACCATCGGCATGTTCAAGCTCTTCGCCGAGCTCATCGCCTTTCATCTCGACGCCAATGACACGCTCACATCGAGCAAGGCCGAACTTTTCAACGAGCGCCATGCCTCGGAGCTGCGCGAACAGTTCATTGCCATCATGGGGCACGATCTGCGCAATCCGCTCGCGTCTATCAATGCGGGCGTCCAGCTCATCCTCAAACGCAGCCAGCCGGATGAAAAGACCGTGGGCATTCTCGAGCTCATGCGAAAAAGCGTGCTGCGCATGACCGACCTGATCGACAATGTCACCGATCTGGCGCGCGCACGGCTTGGCGGCGGATTTATTCTGAACCTGCAGAGCGGCGCACAGCTCGAGCCGATGCTCCATCAGGTCGTCGCCGAACTTCAGGTCGCCTCGCCCGACAAAATCATCGCAACGCATTTCTATCTTCCCATGCCGGTCAGTTGCGACCCCGACCGCATAGGCCAGCTTTTTTCCAATCTGCTCGGCAACGCTCTCGTTCATGGCTCGGCGGACCGTCCCATTCTGGCGGCTGCTTCCGTTACCGACGAATTCTTAGAACTGTCGGTATCGAATGCGGGAACGCCTATTCCGCCGGACGCCATGGATTTACTGTTTCAGCCCTTCTATCGCGGTCAGGTTCGCGCCAGCCTTCAGGGTCTGGGGCTCGGCCTTTTCATCGCCTCGGAAATCGCCAGAGCTCATGGCGGCACGCTGGAAGCGGCATCGTCGCCGGAGGAAACGCGCCTTACGTTCCGTATGCCGATTAAAATCTGATCGGCTTGGGGTGAGAGGTGGATGGTCCGGTTGAACCGGGCCATGACGGTTTGAGGTTTTGGGGTTTCGTCAGGTAGTCCAGCATTGGCTCCTCATCCTGAGGAGACGCGTAGCGCCGTCTCGAAGGATCAGGCCCGTGGGTGCGGTGGCCTCGCCCTTCGAGACGCGGCTGTGCCGCTCCTCAGGGTGAGGATTATGGGTGGGGAATGTGGAGGCGGGGGGAAGGTTGATGGCCCGATCAAGTCGGGCCATGACGGTTTGAGGTTTTGGGGTTTCGTCAGGTAGTCCAGCATTGGCTCCTCATCCTGAGGAGGCGCGTAGCGCCGTCTCGAAGGATCAGGCCCGTGGGTGCGGTGGCCTCGCCCTTCGAGACGCGGCTGTGCCGCTCCTCAGGGTGAGGGTTTTGGGGGGAGTGTGTGGCGGGGGAAAGTGGATGGCCCGATCAAGTCGGCCATGACGGTTGAGGTTTGTTTGGTTGCGCAAAAAAGCGGGCGCCGGTGGTTTGGCGCCCGCTTCTATTTTGCAGCAAGTCTTGTCCGTTACGCGACTTCGGCGCGGCGCGGGAGTTTCCAGTTCGGGCGCGGGAAGTGGCAGGTGTAGCCGTGCGGAATGCGCTCCAGATAATCCTGATGCTCGGGCTCCGCTTCCCAGAAGTCGCTCACGGGCGTCACTTCCGTCACCACCTTGCCGGGCCACAATCCTGAAGCATCGACATCGGCGATGGTGTCGAGCGCGACTTTCTTCTGTTCGTCGCTCGTATAGAAAATCGCCGAGCGGTAGCTCGGGCCCATATCGTTGCCCTGACGGTTCGGCGTGCTCGGATCGTGGATCTGGAAGAAGGCTTCGAGCAGGGCGCGATAGGTGATCTTGGCCGGATCGAAAATGATCTCGATGGCCTCGGCGTGGTTGCCGTGGTTGCGATAGGTCGCGTTGGGCACTTCGCCGCCGGTATAGCCCACACGGGTCGAAATCACGCCGGGGTAGCGGCGCAGCAAGTCCTGCACGCCCCAAAAGCAGCCACCGGCGAGAACAGCGCGTTCTTCAGTCATCAGATATCCTCCACCTGGTCGATATAAGCCTCATAGCCCTCCGTCTTCATCTCGTCGAGGGGGACAAAGCGGAGCGAGGCCGAGTTGATGCAATAGCGCAGGCCGCCGCGATCGCGGGGGCCGTCTGGAAACACATGGCCAAGATGGCTGTCGCCATGAGCCGAGCGGACTTCGGTGCGGACCATGCCATGCGTATCGTCGCGCAGCTCGTTCACATGGGCGGGCTCTATGGGTTTGGTAAAGCTCGGCCAGCCGCAGCCGGATTCAAACTTGTCGGACGAGGCAAAGAGCGGTTCGCCGGAGACGATGTCGACGTAGATACCCGGTTCCTTGTTGTCCAGATATTCGCCGGTTCCCGGCTGTTCGGTGCCGCTGCGCTGGGTCACCCGGAATTGTTCCGGCGACAGGCGGGACACGGCGTCTTCGGTTTTGCGATAGGCGGACATTTTTTTACTCCTTTTCCTTTCGATTGATAGGAAGATGGCTATTCGAACGCCGTTTGCCAATCACGGATGCGAGAGGTTCTCCTCCCCGTCACGCGCCGGGATGGTTTTCGACGCGTCTTTTTCTCCGTCCACGGAGGGAATAAGCCAAGTGGCGGACCGGCCTCGGGCCCCCTCGCCTCGCCATTCCGGCCAAGGGCAGAGGGCGGGCGACGGCCAGGATCCGCGCATGACGGCAGGCAAGCCAAGCGGGCATCGACCGGAAAAAATCCGCCGAAATCCGCCATTTTGACCGGGTGCGACCATTTATCCTTGCTATTTGCCTTCAGAGACCCACTTATAGCTCCGTCAATCCGTTTCGGTTCGGCATGCTCTCTAACGCTCAAGATCGAGCGCCGGGCTATCCCTACTCTTAAAGTTTGACGCTTTGCGCGATGTCGCGTGGAGACACCTCTATTCCAAGGAGACACCATGTCCAACAAGGGCGCGGTAAAGTGGTTCAACAGCCAAAAGGGCTTCGGCTTCATTCAGCCGGACAATGGCGGCAACGACGTTTTCGTTCACATCTCCGCCGTTGAGCGCGCGGGTCTGTCGAACCTCAACGAAGGCCAGAAGCTTTCGTATGAACTCGTCACGGAAAAGGGCAAGACGTCCGCCGCGAACCTCCAGCTTCTCTAAGCTGAAGTGTGAGCGCGGGCTTCACAGCCTGTTCTGAGTTAAGCCCGGCCGGAGCAATCCGCGCCGGGTTTTTCTTTTGGGGGTGGTGATTGAATTTGCCTAGACCAGTAACGTCGTCCCGGGACTTGATCCCGGGATCCATAGCTGTCGGCGGTGGGTGCGGGAAGATGGGTCCCGGGATCAAGTCCCGGGACGACGCTAAAATTTTTTGAAAGCGGAGCCAAAATCTCGCAGCTCCTACCGCTTCAGCTTGCCGCCGTTGCGGCTTTCGAGCGCGCCGCTATAGCCTTCGGCCCAGCGCTGATGGGCTTCGCCTTCGGGATGCGGGTTGCGGGCGGCTTTCGGATCGTCGCTGATGTTCTTTTTGGCGGCGTTCCAGCCAGCGGCGTAAGCGCGGCTCAATTCGTAGGTCGAGATTTCGGACATGCGCGGGCTCCCTCGCGTTCATCCATATATGGGGATGGGCGCGGCGAGATACAACGCTGACGATAGCACCGATATAAGGTTGGCCCGGCCCGGCAACAAGCTGTCCTCCCGGCCTTGTACCGGGGTCCGGGGGCGTCCGGCTCTGAGTGTGCAGTCCTGGATCCCGGGACAAGCCCGGGATGACAGCCCTAGTTTCATACCGTGAAGGCCGCAGCGCTCCGTGGGCTGAGCGTCAGCATGTCGCCGTCGCGTGTCGTCTCGCCCGCGAAAATGTCGATGGCGTGGGCGCCATGCGGCAATACGTATTTCGCTTCCTCGCGCGAGAGATTGAAAACGCAGAGCAGACGTTCGCCTTCACCTTCTCGCGTGAAGGCGAGGATCCGGTCGCCTTCCACTTCGACGAATTTGATTTCACCGCGCGAGAGCGCCGGATGCCGTTTGCGCACCGCGATGATGTGCTTGGCGTGAACCAGAACCGATGCGCCGTCGGTTTCCTGCACATTGGCCGCGCGGAGCTTGTGATAATCCGGGATCGGCAGCCACGGATCGCCGGAGGTGAAGCCCGCTTCATGCGCGTCCGATTTCCACGGCATCGGCGTGCGGCAACCGTCGCGGCCTTTGCCGAACGGAAAATAGAGATCGCCGACAGGATCCTTTATCCATTTCCGTTCGAGATCGACTTCGGGCAAGCCAAGCTCCTCGCCCTGATACATCAGCGCCGTACCCTTCAAGGTCAGGAGCAAGGTGAGCGCCAGTTTCGCCAGCGCGTCGTCGCCCTGCCCGCCGCCCCAGCGCGTGACGGGCCGGACGATGTCGTGATTTGAAAAAGTTACGCAGGGCCAGAGGTGATCGAGCGGCATCAGCAGCTCGTGATAATATTTGCGGAAGACCTCCGGCTTGAAAGACCAGTCTTCGAGAAAGTCGAACGTGTAGCCCGTATGCAGCCGCTCCATGCCGCCGGCATAGATGCCGAACATGGAGGGCTCCTCGGAAAATTCGCCGAAGGCGAGGCGGTCCTGATATTCGTCCATCACCTTGCGCACGCGCTTCATCGACCATTCGTTCTCTGGCGTGTTGGCGTCGTAAATGTGACGTTGCAGGCGCGGCGCGTGAGCCCAGTTGGCGAAGGTGCGTTCCGCCATCGGCACGGGCGGGTTGTCGGTGAGCTTCGGGTCGTGGACATAGGAATTGGCGACGTCGAGGCGGAAGCCGTCCACGCCCTTGTCGAGCCAGAAGCGCAGCACGTCCATGCAGGCATCAACGACTTCGGGCTTGTGGAAGTTGAGCTTGGGTTGGCTTTTCAGGAATTTGTGAAAATAATACTGACGCCGCAGAGGGTGCCAGGACCAGGCCGCGCCGCCGAAAGCGGCGAGCCAGTTGTTGGGCGGCGTGCCGTCCTCGCGCGCATCGGCCCAGACGTACCAGTCGGATTTCGGATTGTCGCGGGAGAGAAGGCTTTCCTGAAACCACGGATGCTGGTCGGAGCTGTGGCTCAGGACCTGATCCATGATGACTTTGAGGCCGCGTTCATGCGCACCTTTCAGCAGATGATCGAAGTCGGCCATCGTTCCCATTTCGGGCGCGATGCCGCAATAGTCGGAGACGTCGTAACCGAAATCGCGATTGGGCGAGGGATAGACGGGCGAGAGCCAGATCGCGTCGACGCCGAGGGCGGCGACGTAATCGAGTTTCTGCTCGATGCCCTTAAGATCGCCGATGCCGTCGCCATTGCTGTCGCGAAAGCTGCGCGGGTAGATCTGATAAACCGTCGCGCCTTGCCACCACGGCGTCTTTTTATCGGAGGTCATGCTTTCTCCCATTTCAATTCAGCATCGCAATCGGCGCAAGCGTCGGGCCGATTTCATCATGGATGACGAGATCGGCAATCTCATCGAGGCCGGTCGGCTCGCGATTGAGGATGACGAGTTTCGCGCCATTGCGTTTGGCG
The DNA here is from genome assembly GCA_036499025.1 of Parvibaculum sp. Classification (GTDB taxonomy): domain Bacteria; phylum Pseudomonadota; class Alphaproteobacteria; order Parvibaculales; family Parvibaculaceae; genus Parvibaculum. Next base: position 20,976 of record DASYEM010000008.1, read on the forward strand.
ACGATCGGAAAACCTGCCGCCGGGTAGACCTGCAAGGATGAGCCGATGGCGAGGAAGAGGTCGCAGGCGAGCGTCGCCTCCTCGGCGCGGCGCATTTCCTCTTCGGGCATGGATTGGCCGAATGAGATCGTCGCCGATTTGACGATGCCGCCACAGGATTTGCAGGCGGGGGCGCCGTCGCTCGCATCGTAAAGCGCCCTCACCTCGTCGAGTTCGTGACGCAAACCACAATCGAGGCATTTGGCGTAAGTGCCGTTGCCGTGGAGTTCGATGATCCTGGCGGCGGGCACGCCGGAGTTCTGGTGCAGGTTGTCGATGTTCTGGGTGATGACGTGGGTGACCTTGCCGGTGTCCACGAGCTTGGCCACCGCCATGTGGCCCTTGTTCGGCTCTGCCGCGACAATGGTTTTGTCGATTTCGAATTTGCGCCGCCATGCCTCGCGGCGCATTTCGGGCGAGCGAAGAAATTCATCGAAGTCGATCGGGGACATCTTTGTCCAGATGCCGCCCGGCGAGCGGAAATCGGGGATGCCCGATTCCGTGCTGATGCCCGCGCCGGTGAAAACCACCACGCGCGCGGCGCGTTCGATCTCCCGCTTGAACTCGCTCGACATCGCCAATCTCCCGCAAGGTTGCACGCGCTTTGACGTGGCGCGCGCTTTAGTGAATCATGCCTCATATCTTCGGAGGCTTCCCATGAAATATCTGCATACGATGGTCCGCGTCATCGATCTCGACAAGTCCCTCGACTTCTACTGCAACAAGCTCGGGCTCGAGCAACTACGCCGGGTCGATGTCGAGGCGGGCCGTTTCAGCCTCGTCTTTCTGGCCCCGCCCGGCCAGTCCGAGGCGCAGGTCGAACTCACCCATAACTGGGACCCTGAAGTGCTCGGAGAGGGCCGGAATTTCGGTCACCTCGCCTATGAGGTCGATGACATTTATGCGGCGTGTGAGCGATTGTCGGGAGGCGGCGTCACCATAAATCGGCCGCCCCGCGACGGCCATATGGCCTTCGTGCGCTCGCCCGACAACGTCTCCATCGAGTTGCTTCAGAAAGGCAAACCGCTGGCTCCGAAAGAGCCCTGGGCGTCGATGCCGAATACTGGCCATTGGTGATCGGGCGGGTGTAGGATTCCACCCATGAAGACGTTCCTTTCATTTCTGATCGCCGTGGCCGCTTTCGCATTTCCACTGCCGGTCGCGCAGGCCGGCGGCGGCATGACCGTCGGCGATGCGTTATCGACCGGCCCGGCCTATCAGGGGCCACCGATGTTTGTCGGCAATGGAATCTTCGACGGCGACCCGCCCAAGGATGGACGCCCCTGCCACAAGGTCGTGCGCGACGGGCCGACAGGCGATGGACGCATGGCGCATTGGAGCGCCCAGCAATGCTATGATGGATATGGCAACGCATATGTCGTGCGCGGCAGCGAACGCATCGACGGCTTTTACTGAATGCTCGTCCTACATCAATGTGCCGGATTGAAAGGTGATGTCGTTACCGACTTCACGCCGGCGTCCATTCCCGACGCCGTGGTCTGGATCGACATGCTCGAGCCGACGCCTGACGAAGTCGGCTTCATCCAGAAAATAACCGGGCTGGAGCTGCCGACAATCGAAGATCTGAGCGAAATCGAAAGCTCGAGCCGTCTCTACAAGGAAAATGACGCGCTTTTCATGAACACGCCGCTGGTTCTCAAGGCGACGACCGGAGAGCATGAAATAACCCCTGTCGGCTTTGTGCTGACTCGCGAGCGGCTTATCACCATTCGATTTGCGGATCTGACATCGTTCAAGACTTTCTATGAGCGCGCCGAAAAGCCCGGCGCGGTTCATTCATCGAGCGCCGGCGTCTTCGCGGGGCTGCTTGATACGATCGTCGATCGCATGGCCGACGTGCTGGAGCATGTCGGCGCCGAACTGGACAATGTGTCGAAGCGCACATTCCGCGTGGAGCCGCTGACCTCGGGAAAATCGCGCGCCTTCGACCGGGAGAATGCGGATATGCGCGTCATCCTGCGCCGCATAGGCCGGGCAGCCGATCTCGCCTCGACGATCCGCGATTGCCTGCTGGGCATCAGCCGCATGATCCCCTACATGACGGGGCTCGCAGACGAATGGTTGCCGGAGGAAGTGAAGCCGCATCTGAAAACGCTTCGGCAAGACGCGATGTCGCTCAACGATTACGAGGCGCATCTCACCAACAAGGTGCAGCTGTTGCTCGACGCGACGCTCGGCCTCATCAACATCGAGCAGAACAATATCTTCAAGGTGCTGACTATCGTCTCGGTCGCGGGCATTCCGCCGACGCTCATTGCGAGCATGTACGGCATGAATTTTCAGCACATGCCGGAGCTGGCATGGGCCTGGGGCTATCCCTGGGGGCTGGGGCTTATCGTCGTCAGCACGCTCATTCCGCTTGCCTGGTTCAAGCTGCGGGGCTGGATGTAGCCGGTTTTCCGTACAGCTCGTCGGCATGCGCGACGAAGGCTTCCATCATGCGCGTGAAGGCTCTTGAAAAAACGCCGTTCATCAGCTTCTGCAACGTGATGCTGCGAAACTCGAAGTCGATGAAGAAATGGATGCGCGAACCGCCTTCAGGCAGAGGCTCGAATTCCCATTTGTTGGCGAGATATTTGAACGGGCCTTGCACGTAATGCACGTCGATAATGCGCGCCGTCTTGTCGAGCGTGACGCGGCTCGTGAATTGTTCGCGGAAGACTTTGTAGGCGACGATGAGGTCGGCGGTTAGAACTTCGTTGCCGTTCTCCATCTCGCGCTTGCGGATGCGCGCGCCCGCGCACCACGGAAGATAGGTCGGATAATTCTCGATGCCCGCGACCAGCGCGAACATCTGGTCTGCGGTGTAAGGCACATCGCGCGTCTGGTGAGCGGCCGTCATGCTTAGCCGTGCAGGAGCGCGTTACGCGCGTCGCGAAGGCGGGCGAAGTCTTCATCCGCATGATAGGAGGAGCGCGTCAGCGGGCTCGACGAGACAAGCAGGAAGCCTTTGGTCCGGGCGACGGTCTCATAGGATTTGAACTCGTCCGGCGTGACGAAACGATCGACGGCGGCGTGCTTGCGCGTCGGCTGGAGATATTGGCCGATGGTGAGAAAATCGATATTGGCCGAGCGCATGTCATCCATGACTTGCAGGACTTCCTCGCGCGTCTCGCCAAGGCCGACCATGATGCCGGACTTGGTGAAGATCGTCGGGTCGAGTTCCTTGACGCGCTGGAGCAGGCGCAGCGAATGGAAGTAACGTGCGCCGGGGCGGATGTTCAGATAGAGGCGCGGCACCGTTTCGAGGTTGTGGTTGAAGACGTCGGGCCTGGCGGCGACGACTTTTTCAAGCGCGCCTTCCTTGCGAAGGAAGTCCGGCGTCAGGATTTCGACGGTCGTGCCGGGCGAGAGGCGGCGGATCGCCTGAATGACTTCGACAAAATGCTGCGCGCCGCCATCGGCAAGATCGTCGCGATCGACCGAGGTGATGACAACATGGCGAAGGCCGAGCTTGGCAATCGCCTTGCCGACGTTTTCGGGCTCATGCGGATCGAGCGCGGCGGGCAACCCCGTCTTCACGTTGCAAAACGAACAGGCGCGCGTGCAGGTGTCGCCCATAATCATCATGGTCGCGTGTTTCTTCGACCAGCACTCGCCGATATTCGGGCAGCCCGCTTCTTCGCAAACGGTGACGAGATTGTTGTCGCGGACGATCTGCTTCGTCTCGGTATAGACCGGCGAGCCCGGCGCTTTCACCCTGATCCATTCCGGCTTGCGGAGGATTGGGGTGTCGGGCCGGTTGGCTTTTTCTGGATGGCGCGGACGCGGCTTTGCGGGAGCCGTTCCGCTTTCCCGCAAATTGTCGATGATGATGGCCATGCGTCCAGTCGCCCGCGTCAGTCTTTCTAGAACATGGATAGACGCTTGAGACGATTCAAGCAAATCAACATGAATCCTGATTCAGCTGAACAGGACGGCTTTCGACATATCGAACATGGTTCCACAGACCTGCATGTTGCCGGACTGGCCGAGAACCGGCATGTGGACGGCTTCAAAATCGGCATATTCGATGCCGCGTCCGAGAAAATTACCGCGCAGGACGTGCGGTTTTTCATCGCTCAAGACGCGCATATAGAAGTTGATCGCACCTGCGGCGCTGTCGCCATAGCATTCCGTGAAACGGCGGCCGGTGACGCGCAGGCTCAGCCGCTCCTCTATTTCCGTGCCGGCAAGGCGGAAGATGAAATCCCTTCCCTGGTCCGCCGGTTCGACCACGAAGAAGCCCGGCAACAGAGATTTCAGGTCGGAAAAAGCCATGTCGCTGCGCAGCGGGATGCCGCCGGCGCCGCGCCGGGCTTCCCAATAGGCGATCAGCCATTTGTTCGCGGGATGATCCGGCGCGCTTTTCTCGTCGAGCCGATATCCGATCAAGGCATTGTCTTCCAGCAGCATGGTGCGCTCCGTGAATGACGAACCTAGCTGCCGAAGTTTTAACAATTGGATTGCCGGATGCGCGCCAGCATTAACGAGTTGCTTACGCTGGCTCGGCGAGGTCGTACATGCCGCCCATCATTTGCCAGCCGCCGCCGTCTGTGCGCAGCGGCAGATAGCTCGCTTCGAAATTGACATATTCAAGATCGAGCCCCAGCAATCGTCCACGCAGGAAAGCCGGTTCGCCGCCAGCAAAAATGCGATTGTGAAAGGCGATCTGTTCCGCCGCCATGCCGGACGCGTAGCATTCGGTGAAACGGCGGCCCATGCATCTCATGCCAAGGCGGCGTTCGTTTTGAGAGCCGACAAGGCGGTAGAGCAGGTCCGCGCCGTTATCGATCGGTTCGACGATGAAAAGGCCGCCCAGAACTTTCTTGAGATCGACAGGGTCTATGTCGCGGCGATGAACGAAGCCGTCGGCACCGGCCTTGCCGCTCCAGTAAACGAGGAGAGAGCGATTTTTAGGATGAAGCGGTGTCTCGACTTCCTCGACTTCATAGTCGACGGAACTCGTGCCCGGCCGCGGACCCAGATCTGTCAGCATCCTCCACCTCCCTGCACAACTATCGGGCAGCGAGGTTAAGCAATCCTTAGAGACAGTTTGGAAAGTCGGAAGAAGCTGGATGGCCCGATCAAGTCGGGCCATGACGATTGATGTTTGAGTTCAAGCGTCCGTCTTGACGCGCCGGGCTCTGGCCCAAAGGTTCAGAGACTCCACGCCGATCGAGAAGGCGACGGCAAAGTAGAGATAGGCTTTGGGAATGTGGAAATGGAGCGCGTCGGCGATCAGCGAAATGCCGATGAGGATCAGGAAGCTCAGCGCCAGCATCTTCACCGTCGGATGTTTCTCGACGAAAGCCGCCACCGGCTCGGCAGCAAAGACCATGACGCCCACGGCGGCCAGAACGGCGAAGGCCATGATTTCAAAATGGTCCGACATGCCGACGGCGGTCATCACGGTGTCGAGTGAAAATACGATGTCGATGATCGCGATCTGGCAAACGACCACCCAGAGGGTCGCGGGAATGGCCTTCATTTTTTCGTCGTGGCCGCTGCCTTCAACTTCGTTGTGGATTTCGAGCGTCGATTTGGCGAGCAGGAAAAGACCGCCGACAAAAAGAATGACATCGCGCCACGAGACGCCAAAGCCCCGCACGGTGATGAAGGGTTCGCTCAAGGTCACAATCCAGGCGACGGACGCAAGCAGGCCGAGACGTGTGACGAGCGCCGCTGCGAGGCCGAGGCGGCGGCCGAGTTTCTGTTTTTCCTTGGGCAGGCGCGAGGCGAGAATGGCAAGGAAGATGATGTTATCGACGCCCAGCACGATCTCGAGGATCGTGAGCGTCAACAGACTGGCCCAGTTTTCCGGGCTTGAAAGGATTTCGATCATGATGCGCTTTAGATGTGGAGCGCGCGACCAAAGGCATCAAGCACGGATTCATGCATCGTTTCACTCAAGGTCGGGTGCGGAAAAATCGTGTGCATCAACTCGGCTTCGGTCGTTTCAAGAGACCGGGCGACCGTATAGCCTTGGATGAGTTCTGTCACCTCTGCACCAACCATATGGGCGCCCAAAAGTTCCCCTGTTTTGGCATCGAAAATCGTTTTGACCAGACCCTCCGGCTCGCCCAGCGCAATGGCCTTGCCATTGCCGATGAAGGGGAAGCGGCCGACTTTGATCTCGCGCCCGCCCTCCTTCGCCCTGGCTTCGGTGAGGCCGACGCTGGCGATCTGGGGCGAGGAGTAAGTGCAGCCGGGGACTTTTGTGACGTCGAGAGGGTGCAGCCCCTTCACGCCGGCAATACGCTCCACGGCGATGACGCCTTCGTGGCTCGCCTTATGCGCGAGCCAGGGCGCGCCGACGAGGTCGCCGATGGCGTAGACGCCTTTGACGCCCGTCTCCAGCCATTCGTTGACGACGACATGGCCGCGCTCGATCTTCACGCCCGCTTCTTCGAGGCCGAGGTTTTCGACATTGCCGGCGATGCCGACCGCCGAGATGACGCGCTCGACGGTGATCGTTTCGCTCTTGCCGTCTTTCAGGGAAATCGTTGCCGTGACGCTGTCCTTGCCCTTGTCGAGCTTTTCGACCTTGGCGGAGGTGATGAGCTTCATGCCCTGCTTCTTGAACGACTTTGCCGCGAAGTCGGAAATTTCGGCATCTTCGACGGGGAGGATGCGGTCCAGCACTTCGACGACCGTCACTTCGACGCCGAAGGCGCGGTAGAAGCTCGCGAACTCGATGCCGATGGCGCCGGAGCCGATGACGAGAAGGGATTTCGGCATGGCGGGCGGGACCATCGCCTCGCGGTAGGTCCAGATGAGTTTGCCGTCGGGCTCGATGCCCGGCAGGGTGCGGGCGCGGGCGCCGGTGGCGAGGATGATGTTCTTCGCGGCGATCTCGCTTTTGCCGGACTTGCCTTCGACGGAGACGAAGCCGGGCTTGCCGAGTTTCGCCGTGCCTTCGATGACGTCGATCTTGTTTTTCTTCATCAGAAATTTGACGCCGTTGGAAAGCTGGTTCGCGACCTTGCGCGACCGCTTCACGACGGCTTCGGCGTCGAAGGAGATGTTGTCGGCTTTCAAACCGAATTCCTCGAGGCGATGCAGCGTGTGATAAATCTCGGCCGAGCGGAGCAACGCCTTTGTCGGGATGCAGCCCCAGTTGAGGCAGATGCCGCCAAGTTCCGCGCGCTCGACGATGGCTGCTTTCAGCCCGAGTTGCGAGGCGCGGATGGCCGCGACGTAGCCACCGGGGCCTGAACCGATGACGACGAGATCGTAATTTACTTCGGCCATTGTCAGTCCCTCACAGCAGCATCGACGGCGGATATTCCACAAACGCCTTGAAGGCTTCGAGGAAGGTCGCGCCGAGCGCACCGTCGATGGCGCGGTGATCGCAGGACATGGTGACGGTCATCACGGTGGCGATTTCGAGCTTGCCGTTTTTGACGACGGGCCGCTCTTCGCCCCTGCCGACCGCGAGGATGGCGGCTTGCGGCGGGTTGATGACGGCGGTGAAGGATTTGATGCCGAACATGCCGAGGTTCGAGATGGAAAAACTGCCGCCCTCAAATTCCTGCGGCTTCAGTTTTTTCGTGCGGGCGCGTTCGGCGAGGGATTTCGCTTCCGTTGAAATTTCCGCGAGGCCCTTTGTTTCGGCATGGCGGATGATCGGCGTGATGAGGCCACCATCGAGCGCGACGGCGATGCCGACATCAGCGTGTTTGTGTTTCAGCAGCGACGTGCCCGCAAAGCTCACATTGGCGTTCGGCACTTTTACCAGCGCCAATGCGGCGGCGCGGACGATGAAGTCGTTGACGGAAAGTTTGACGGCGTTTTTTTCATCGGCGCCGGTTTTCGCGTTGAGCTCCTTGCGGATGCGCAGCAATTCGTCGAGCTCGCAATCGATGGTGAGATAGAAATGCGGAATCTCCTGCATTGCCTGCGTCAGGCGGCGGGCGATGGTCTTGCGCATGCCGTCGAGCGGGATTTCTTCGTAGGAGTCCTTTTCGTAAAAGGCGCGGGGATCGATGGCGGGACCGGCGGCGGGCGCTGCGCCTTGAGCGGCGGGACGCGGTGCGGGCGCACCCGGTTTCGCCTTTTCGACGTCGGCCTTGACGATGCGGCCATGAGGGCCGGTGCCCTGCACGGCAGCGAGATCGACACCTTTGTCGGCGGCGATGCGGCGCGCGAGGGGGGAGGCGAAGATGCGTGCAGTGTCGGTGGGTGCGGCTCCCCTCACCTTCCCACCGCCTTCGGCAGCGGGGCCCTTCCTCTCCCCGGCGGGGAGAGGGGATTCAGGTTTCGATGCCACAACAACTTCTCCCTCTCCCTTTTGGGAAGAGGGTTGGGGTGAAAGGGCTTTCTTCGTTTCAGGTGCGGGCGCTTTCACCGCGCTTGCGTCTTCACCTTCTTCGGCGATGATCGCGATGACCGCATTGACCTTCACGTTCTCCGTGCCTTCGTGGACGACGATCTTTGCGAGTTTTCCTTCGTCGACGGCTTCGACTTCCATCGTCGCCTTGTCGGTTTCGATTTCGGCGATGACGTCGCCTGAGCGGACGTCGTCGCCTTCCTTCACCAGCCATTTGGTGAGCGTGCCTTCTTCCATCGTCGGCGAAAGCGCGGGCATCAGGATGTTTGTCGGCATGTGCTCGCCCTCCCCTAGCGGTAGCAGACGGCTTTCACCGCCTCCACCACGTCTTCGGCGCTTGGCAGCGCGAGTTTTTCGAGATTGGCCGCATAGGGCATCGGCACGTCTTTCTGGGTGACGCGCAGGATCGGCGCGTCAAGATAGTCGAAGGCTTTGGCCTGAACCTGCGCGGCGATTTCGCTGCCGATGCCGCAGACGGGCCATGTCTCTTCGACGGTGACGAGACGGTTGGTTTTTTTCACCGAGGCGATGACCGTGTCGATGTCGAGCGGGCGCAGGGTGCGCATGTCGATGATCTCCGCGTCGATGCCATCGACTTCGAGCTTTGCCGCCGCGTCGAGGCAGTAGGTCAGGCCGTGGCTGTAGGAGACGAGGGTTACGTCCTTGCCCTGCTTCAGCACGCGCGCCTTGCCGATGGGCACCACGTGATCCTCGATTTGCGGTACGTCGAAGGTCTTGCCGTAGAGGATTTCGTTTTCGAGGAAGATGACCGGGTTCGGATCGCGGATGGCGGCCTTCAATAGTCCCTTCGCATCCGCCGCCGAATAGGGCGCGACGACGATGAGGCCGGGAATATGTGCGTACCAGGACGAATAATCCTGGCTGTGTTGCGCGCCGACGCGCGATGCGGGACCATTGGGACCGCGGAAGACGATGGGAGAACTCATCTGGCCGCCCGACATGTAGCGCGTCTTGGCGGCCGAGTTGATGAGATGGTCGATCGCCTGCATGGCGAAGTTGAAGGTCATGAATTCGATGATCGGACGCAGGCCCGCGAAGGCAGCACCGACACCAAGGCCAGCAAAGCCATGCTCGGTGATCGGCGTATCGACGACGCGCTTGCCGCCGAATTCCTCCAGCAAACCCTGCGTGACTTTGTAGGCGCCCTGATATTCGGCGACTTCCTCGCCCATGACGAAGACATTGCCGTCGCGGCGCATTTCCTCGGCCATCGCGTCGCGAAGAGCTTCGCGGACGGTTTGCGAGACGTATTGCGTGCCTGAAGGGATTTCGGGATCGGCGGCGATCTCGATGGCGGCGGGTTGTTCGGCTTTCGCCTTCTCGCCCTGCTCCGGCTCAGCTTTGGGAGCGGCGGGCGCAGGCTTCGGTGCAGGTGCGGCTTCTGCCGACGAGGCGTCCTCGCCTTCGCCTGCGATGACCGCGATGATCTCATTGACCTTCACGTTCTCGGTGCCCGCAGGCACGACGAGTTTGACGATCTTGCCTTCATCTACGGCTTCGACTTCCATCGTCGCCTTGTCGGTTTCGATTTCGGCGATGACGTCGCCGGAGCGGACCTCGTCGCCTTCCTTCACCAGCCATTTGGCGAGCGTGCCCTCTTCCATCGTCGGCGAGAGCGCAGGCATCAGAATGTTTGTCGCCATGGCTCAGGCCCCCGCACTTGCGAGAGGCGCGACGACATCGGTCCAGAGTTCGGAAGGATCGGGCTGCGGGCTCGCCTGCGCGAATTCGGCGGCTTCGGCGACGACGGCCCGGATTTCCTTGTCGATGTCCTTCAGCGCCTCTTCGCTTGCGCCGGCATCGAGCAAGCGGTGGCGGACCTGCTCGATCGGGTCATGCTCCTGACGCATCTTGTTCACTTCTTCTTTAGCGCGGTATTTCGCCGGATCGGACATGGAGTGGCCGCGATAGCGATAGGTCTCCATTTCCAGAATGTAGGGACCCTTGCCGGCGCGGCACCATTCCATTGCCTTGGCGCCCGCGGCGCGGACGGCTCGCACATCCATGCCGTCGACCTGTTCGCCGGGGATGTTAAAGCTGACGCCCCGCTTGGAGAGGTTCGTCTGGGCGGAGGAACGGGCGACCGAGGTGCCCATCGCATATTGGTTGTTCTCGATCACATAGATGACCGGCAGCGTCCAGAGCTCGGCCATGTTGAAGCTCTCATAGACCTGCCCCTGATTGGCCGCGCCGTCGCCGAAAAAGGTGAGGCTGACATTATCGCTGCCACGATATTTGTTGGCGAAACCAAGACCCGTGCCGATGGGAACCTGCGCGCCGACGATGCCGTGGCCGCCGTAAAAAGCTTTTTCGACGCTGAACATATGCATCGAGCCGCCCTTGCCCTTCGAGTAGCCCCCTTCCCGGCCCGTCAGCTCGGCCATGACGCCTTTCGGGTCCATGCCGCAGGCGAGCATGTGGCCGTGGTCGCGATAGCCGGTGACGATCTGATCGCCCTTCCTGGCCGCGCCCATCAAGCCGACGATGACGGCCTCCTGACCGATATAGAGGTGGCAGAAGCCGCCGATCAGGCCCATGCCGTACATCTGCCCCGCCTTTTCCTCGAAGCGGCGGATCAGCAGCATTTCGCGGTAGGCTTTGAGATCGTCGTCTTGTGAAAATGCCGGCGGCTCATCGGCCTTTGCCGGTTTCTTTTTGACGGCGGCTTTTGGCGGCGGCGCCTTTTTTGCGGGCTTGCTTACGGGGGATTTGCGTGCCGGTTTCGAGGCCATGCTTGCGTCCGCTTCTGGCCGGTTGCACCGGCTCGTGTCGGGATGCCGGACGCAAAGACGCGCCGACGGTCAGTTCGCATCCTAGAACTTTACCGTAAATATTTGATTTTAAAGTGAAAAATATAAATTAACCGATATTCGGTTAATTCGCTCGCGCGGCCAAAGGCTTAGCGAATGGCCGATGGCGCGGGGCGTTCGCGAAAGATCACAATGTCATTGGAGTGAGCGAGGCCGAGCGTCGCGCGGGCGCGCTCGTCCAGCAAATCGGGATCAAGGCTTTCAGGCCGCAGCAGGGAAACCTGCTGGTCGAGCTGGCGATGCGTCGCCTGCACTTCGGCAAGCTGTTGGTCCAGCGTATCGACACTGTTCTGAAGGCTCAGCCAGGCGATGAAGCCGTGACGGCCATAGACGGCGTGATAGGCAAAATAGGAAAGCACGATCAGGCAGACGAGCGGGATCAGCGCGTGACGCAAGCGCAGCGGCTCTCGAGTTCGAATCAATCCCAGTTCCTTCATAACCGTAAGGAATCACAGGTGGATTCCTCCCGTCAACATCTCTCGTGAAAAGGGTGTGGTCGCGCGCATGAAAAGCGCATCGGCGCATAAAGAAAGGGCTGCGCAACCCGAAGGTGCGCAGCCCAGTTTGCGGTAAGATCTCTGTGGAGGGAACTTACCGTAGATGCTTTAGCGGACGCCGAGCTGACGGATCGAGTTCGGCGTGTAGCGGCTCGGGTCGAGCTCGTCGGCGAAGTAGTTCACCGGCGGCTCTTCGTTCTGCATCGACAGGGCGAGATAGCGGCCCGCCTGAAGATCGTAGACGACTTCCGCACCGGAGTTGCAGAGCGGCACGTTGTAGCGCTGCAGTTCCTGCATTTCCTGAACGCGCCAGAGCTGGCCACGACCGTCATAGAGCTCGGCAGCGGAGACCTGCCATGCGTCTTCGTCGTTGTGATAGACGCGACGAGCATAGACGTGACGCGTGCTGGGCTTCAGCTTCGCTTCAAAGTTCCACGTGCGGTGCAGTTCGTAGCGCACGAGATCCTGATTGAGGTGAAGCGGCTTGATGAAGTCCTTGTACTTCGAGCTTTCGGCCTTGTAGGCGTTGGCTGCGATCAGCTTCGGCGTCTTGTCGATGACCGCCCAGTCGTAACGGTCGAGCGCGCCGTTGAAGCCGTCGAAGGCGTCAGAGGTCGACAGACCATCCGAGTTCGTGCCCGGATTGTCGTAGGAGATGTTCGGAGCGCGACGGACGCGACGCGTGCCGGGGCTGTACTGCCAAGCCTGACGGCCGCCATTCAGCGTCGCGTTCAGAGCTTCGAGCACGAGAACCACGTTGCCGGCTTCACGCGCGGGCGCGATCGTGTTGGCGATGTAGTAGAGCGAAATGTTGTTCAGGTCTTCGGCCGTCTTCTTCGACGGATCCGACCAGTTCAGGATGGCTTCGTCCTGCACGATGGTCAGCGTGTAGTCGCCGCCACGGGTCACAGGCGCCGCCGCGAACTGACGCACCGCCTTGAAGGAGCGATAGCGCAGCGTGTGGTTCCACATGATTTCGAACGCGTTGTTCGGGATCGGGAACGGGAAGCCCATGATGGCCTTGCCGACGCCCGAACCGCCGCCATTGAGCTCGCCGACCTTGGCGTTGTTCTTGGTGGCCGCGTAGACGTTGTCAGGATAGGCGCATGTGCGACGCGTCTGATAGACGTTCATCTTGTAATCGGGATAGGCCTTGAGCATGGCCTTGTAGCCGTCCGTCAGCACGGCGTCGTACTGAGCGGCGTTGCCCGCGGTCACCGTGTATTTGATGGCGTCGCTGGCGAACGGATCGGCGAGATGATCGCCGGGCTTGTAGGTGACGTTGCTCGGCACGGTCGACAGACCGCCGGTCCAGGCCGGGATATCCCCCTCGCCAGCCTTCTCGGCGCCGATCGGGGTCAGATCAGACCCCAGACGGTTGACCTGTGCATCAGGCACCGCTGCCTGTGCAGCCATCGGCGCGCATACAGCAAGCGCGATAGCCAGTTTAGAAATCTTCATCTGCCGAAACCTCCCTTTTCCCAGGCTCCCCGTACAGGAGCTCTACGTATTAGCCCTAATGATTTTATCGATAGGGGTTTTAAATCTAATCCGCATTCACTGATAATAATTCATACTTGTCAATCTCGATTGTGACGCCGCGTCATGCTGAATGTTTCAAACCATCTTCCGAGCGGACAAATGCATTTTTGCTGACGTAGCGTCATCATGCCGACTCGCCTCATACACGCATGGGTTGGCGGCAAGACAAACGAAAACGCGCCGGACAGGACCGTCCGGCGCGCATTGGAAATGTTGAAAAATCAGCGCTTCAGAATGCTGCGGCCCGCATATTCCGCCGAAGGCCCGAGCAGTTCTTCGATTCGGATCAACTGGTTGTATTTTGCCAAACGATCGGAACGCGCCAGCGAACCCGTCTTGATCTGCCCGCAATTCGTCGCCACGGCGAGGTCGGCGATGGTCGCATCTTCGGTTTCGCCGGAGCGATGCGACATCACGGCGGTGTAGCTTGCCTTGTGCGCCATCTCGACAGCTTCGAGGGTTTCGGTGAGTGAGCCGATCTGGTTGACCTTGACGAGGATCGAGTTCGCCACGCCCTTGGCGATGCCGTCTGCGAGGCGCGTCTTGTTGGTGACGAAGAGATCGTCGCCGACGAGTTGCACCTTATCGCCAATCGCGTCGGTCAACGCCTTCCAGCCGGCGCAGTCATCTTCGGCCATACCGTCTTCGATGGAGATGATCGGATATTTGCCGACGAGTTTTGCCCAATAGTCGACCATGCCACCGGCATCGAGCTTCTTGCCTTCGCCTTCAAGATTGTAGACGCCGCCTTTATAGAACTCCGTCGAGGCCGCATCGATGGCGAGGTAAATGTCTTCACCGGGGCGATAACCCGCTTTTTCAATGGCTTTCATCACAAAGCCGATGGCTTCCTCGGTCGAACCGATATTCGGGGCGAAGCCGCCTTCGTCGCCGACATTGGTGTTGTGACCGGCGGCTTTCAATTCGCTTTTGAGCGTGTGAAACACTTCCGCGCCCATGCGCACAGCGTCGGCGATATTGGCCGCCGCGACGGGCATAATCATGAATTCCTGAATGTCGATTGGATTGTCAGCATGCTGACCGCCATTGACGATGTTCATCATCGGCACCGGAAGCAGGCGGGCCGAGGGACCGCCGACATAGCGGAAGAGCGGCTGGCCTTGCGACTGGGCCTGGGCCTTGGCGACGGCCAGGGAGACACCGAGAATGGAATTGGCGCCGATGCGCGACTTGTTGGGCGTACCGTCCAGCGCACACATGGCGCGGTCGATTGCGATCTGTTCGGCGGCGTCCATGCCGCCCACCGTATCGAATATCTCGCCGTTCACGGCAGCCACGGCGTTGAGAACGCCCTTGCCCTTATAACGAGCGCCGCCGTCGCGGAGCTCGACCGCCTCATGGGCGCCGGTGGATGCGCCAGACGGCACAGCGGCGCGACCGAAAGCACCGTCTTCGAGGACCACGTCCACCTCGACAGTCGGATTGCCACGGCTGTCCAGAATTTCGCGGCCGATAATGTCGATGATTGCAGCCATGGTTCCTCAAGCTCCGCTCAGTTTAAAAGCTGCGCGTTTCTAGCGGAGAGCTGCCCGAAGTGAAAGAGGTTTGGGCTACCCGACCTTGCCCAGCGGCTCCGCCCTCATCAGCCGTGCAAAATCGATGTGATCGGGCGCCTGACACAGCAGGTTTTCGCTGTTTGCGAGGATGAAATCGCGCTCCGCCTCGACCAAGGACCGGCCAAGACCGATGCAGAAGCCTTGCCCCGGCGAGATCGAACCGGTGACGGGCGAGCCCACTTTTTCCAGCTCTTCGAGCGACGCGAGCGTCGATCGCGTATCGGCAAGGCGCTGATCGAGCAGCTCCTTGACGCGAGAGCGCGGCAGATAGGGCGCGAAGCTGAGCATGAACATGAATTCGGAGCGCAGGCGCTGGCGCGCATCGCACTTCATCAAGGCTTCGACGCAGACCGATCTGCCCTCTTCCGTGATCTCGTAAATCTTCTTGTTGGGCCGGCTTTCCTGCTCGACCCGCTCAAAGGTGACGAGCCCCTCGTCGGCCAACTCGTTCAAAGCCGGATAGATATTGCTGATCGTCACATCGACGATCTTCGATACCTCCTGCTCCAGGATTTTCTTGATGTCGTAGCCCGTCGCCGGGCCCGTCATAAGCACGCTAAGCAGCAACTCTTTCGTATTCAAATCCGCCTCCTCCCCCGAGCAGCAGATTGGGGCCCCTTGCGTAAGGCCGTGTGTTTTGTCTATATCACTTTTCGCAGTAGGTGATTTTCACCTATCTTTATTATTCATAACGATTGACCCAGCGCTCCCCTCCAAGTTTGCGCCAAGGGCCAACAATCTTACCAAGCAGAGGCCGGTTCTCCCCGGGGGGCCCCGACCAACTGTTCCACCGGGCGACAAGAACGCCCACGAATCCAAGCGGGAGAAACAATCAAAATGAGAGTATCGGCGGGAACAGCGCCTGAACAGCGCAAAACGCGCTCCAAAGTGAGCCTTTTTGCGGGGATTTTGGCGAGTGCAATGCTGTTGGGCGGAGCTGCCCAAGCGGAAGCCTACAAATTCGGTGAAGTGAACGTTTCAGTCGACACGACTGTTTCGGCCGGTATCGGGATGCGCACGAGCAAGCGCGATTGCTCGCATGTGTCGACGCAGAACGGCGGCTGCGAATCTTCGAGCGGCCGCGTCACAGGCATCAACTCGGATGACGGCAACCTGAACTTCAACCAGTGGGATCTGACCGACGCCATTGGCCGCGTCACGGTCGACGTGCAGGCGAAGTGGGAAAACTACGGCGCCTTCATCCGTCCGACCGCGTTCTACAACGCAATCTACGCCAATAACGACATGCGCTTTCGCGATCTGAACCACGATCAGCGCGGGCAGATGGAATATGACATCAAACTTCTCGATGCCTTCGTTTACGGCAATTACGACATTGGCGGCCATGCCACCACGATCCGCGTCGGCAAGCAGGCTCTGAACTGGGGCGAGAGCCTCTTCATTCAGGGCGGCATCAACGCCTTCCAGGCGATCGACGTGACCGCGATCCGCACGCCGGGCGCGGAACTGAAAGACGCGCTGACGCCGATGCCGATGATCTACGCTTCCTTCGCGGCGACCGACGCGCTGACGCTCGAAGCCTTCTGGCAGTTCAGCTACGAAAAGACCGACCTCGACTCGGCCGGTTCGTTTTTCTCGACCGACGACATCGTCGGCCCGGGCTCGCAGCCGGCGCTTTCCTGCTCGACGCTTGGTTGCGACAATCCGGCCCTCGCAGCAGCGGACGGCGATCCGTTTGGTTTCCTCTCGCCGCTTCCGATCGCGCTTTCGCGCACCCATGACCGGGGCCAGAGCGATCTCAATCAGTTCGGCGCAGCGGCTCATTACTATGCTGACAACGTTGGCACCGGCACCGATTTCGGCCTCTATTTTGTCCGTTACTCGAGCCGCCTGCCTTTCCTCGGCTTTACGAATGGCCCGTCGAACTTTGCGGCGTCCTGCGGCGTCATCGGCGGCCTTGGAATTCCGGGCGTGAATTGCGGTACGGCGGACGGCCTCAAGGCGGCCTTTGCTTATGGCGCAAACCAGTCGACTTATTTCTTCGACTTTCCGACGGTCAACACGCTGGGCGCGAGCTTCAGCACGACGATTGAAGGCACGGCAGTTTCGGGTGAAGCGACCTACTCGCCGGATATGCCTTTCGGTATTTCGGATTCGGAACTGAACGCCTCGCAGATCGACGGGCTCGGCGCGGGCGCTGGCCTCAGCGGCGGCGCTTGCCTACCGGCCGCTGGTTGCACATTCAGCTCGCTTCCCTATGCACCGGGTGCGAACCAGTCGACGCTGTCGCATATCGACCTCGACGCCTGGCAGGGCCAGATCGGCACGATCACGTCCTTCACGACCTCCGATTTCATTCCGCGCAATCTCGCGGCTGACGGCGGCGTCTTCGTGGTCAATGCCGGTTTCGTCTATGTCCCGGATGCGGGCGATTATCCGCTCAACCGTTCCGGCTCGATCGGCGGCATCGCCAGTCCTTTCGCGGCGGCACTGCTGACAAACGGTGCGGGCGATCCGCAATATGCGACGAGCTTCTCGTCGGGTTATCGCGCGGTTCTCTCGGTCGATTACAACAACGCCTTCGGAACGCCGGTCAATCTGAGCCCGTTCGTTCAGTGGCGTCATGACGTGCTCGGCTATTCGCCGGGACCGATCACGGCCAACTACATGAAGGGCCTCAAGGAAGTTTCGCTGGGCGTCAATGCCGACTATCAGTCGCGCATCAAAGCCTCGCTGAGCTGGACCTCGACGTTCGGCGGCGGTTGGTACAACTCGACATCGGATCGCGACTTTGCGATGGCGAGCGTGTCCTACTCGTTCTGAACGAGCTTAACGAAACTACGCCGAGCCCAATCCCTCCCGGGTAAGGGAATTCGGCAAAACCGCCTCGGAGAGCCCCCCTCTCCGGGGCGGTTTTCTTTTTAAGATCACCGCGCTTGACGCAAGGGCATAGCTCCTGTTCAAAGGCCGAAACTGGAGCTGCCATAAATGTCTAACGGCAAGGCCCTTGTGCTTTTTTCGGGCGGACAGGACTCGACCGTTTGTCTGGCCTGGGCGCTGGCGCGCTATGACGCCGTCGAAACCGTCGGTTTCGACTATGGGCAGAGCCATGCCGTCGAGCTGGAATGCCGCAAGACGGTGCTTGAGAATCTGGCGGGTGGTTTTCCAGATTGGAAGGCAAAGCTCGGCCCCGACCACATGATGAATTTGCGCGAGCTTTCGGCGATCAGCGAGACCGCGTTGACGCGCGATGTGGCGATCGAGATGGATGAAAGCGGGCTGCCCAATACGTTCGTGCCGGGACGAAATCTGCTGTTCTTCGTTTATGCAGCCGCGCTCGGATACCGGCGCGGGGCCGGTGCGCTTGTCGGCGGGATGTGCGAAACGGATTATTCGGGCTATCCCGATTGCCGCAACGACACGATCCAGACGCTTGCGCAATCGGTGAGTCTGGGCATGGCGCGGCCTTTCGCCTTCGAGACGCCGCTGATGTATATCGACAAGGCGGCGACCTGGAAGCTGGCGGAGGAACTGGGCGGCGCAAAGCTCGTCGATATTGTCATCGAAGACACGCATACCTGCTATCGCGGCGACCGGACGCATCGGCACGATTGGGGCTATGGTTGCGGCGACTGCCCGGCTTGCGATTTGCGCTCCAGCGGCTATGCGCGCTGGCGCGCGGGCGAGGCGTGAGAACCATGTATTCGGTGAAGGAAATTTTCTACACGTTGCAGGGCGAAGGCGCGAATGCGGGCCGCCCGTCGGTGTTTTGCCGCTTTGCCGGTTGCAATCTTTGGACCGGACGCGAGCAGGATCGCGCCAAGGCCGTCTGCACATTTTGCGATACGGATTTCGTCGGCACGGATGGCGAAGGCGGCGGGAAATTCGCGGATGCGGAAGCATTGGCATCCGCAATCGAGCGGACATGGCAATCGGGTTCACGTGAAAATCGTTTCGTCGTGTGCACCGGTGGCGAGCCGCTGCTGCAACTGGATGAGGCGCTGATAGACGCGCTGCACAAGCGCGGCTTCGAGATCGCGGTCGAGACCAACGGCACGGTGGAGCCGCCCAAGGGACTCGACTGGATCTGCGTCAGTCCGAAAGCGGATTCGGCGCTCAAGATCACGGCTGGCCATGAATTGAAACTCGTCTTTCCACAGACGAAAGCGCTGCCGGAGCGCTTCGAGACGCTGGCTTTCCGGCACTTTTATTTGCAGCCGATGGACGGACCTGAAGCTGCTGAAAACACCAAGGCGGCGACCGCTTATTGCTTGGCGCATCCCAAATGGCGGCTGTCACTCCAGACCCACAAACTGATCGGTATTCCCTGATGCGTATCTATAAAGACTTCCTCTTCGATGCCGCCCACTACCTACCCGGTGCGCCGGAGGGACATCCCAACCGGCGGGTCCATGGACACTCGTTCCGGGTCACCGTCTGGCTCGACGGCAAAGTCTCGCCCGAGACGGGGTTGGTTCGGAATTTCAGCGATTTCGAGCAAGAAATCGGACGTTTCCGGGACAAGCTCGATCACCACATGCTGAATGAGATCGAGGGCCTCGAGAATCCGACGCTTGAACATATCGCGATATGGTTATGGGAGAATCTCAAGACTCCCCTGCCCGAGCTGGCGCGCGTCGAGGTGCATCGGGCATCCTGCCGCGAGGGATGCGTTTATGACGGACCTGAGAATAAGTGACGGGGAATAAGTGATGGCGCGCAAAACCGGACCGAAAAATCTGACACAGCTCGGACAGGCGGCTTCCATCCCCGCTTCGCCGGAGAAAGCGGAACTCGAACGCGTACCCAATCCTCATCTGGATACTGACTACATCGCGCGTTTTACCGTGCCGGAATTCACCTCGATCTGCCCGGTGACGGGACAGCCGGATTTCGCGCATCTCGTGATCGACTATGTGCCCGGCAAATGGCTGGTGGAGTCGAAGTCGCTGAAACTCTATCTCCAGAGTTTCCGCAACCATGGCGCATTCCATGAAGACTGCACCGTCGCCATCGGCAAGAAGCTCGTCAAAGCACTGACGCCGAAGTGGCTGCGGATCGGCGGCTACTGGTATCCGCGCGGCGGCATTCCCATCGACGTATTCTGGCAAACCGGCAAATTGCCGAGCGGCGTCTGGGTTCCAGACCAGGGCGTCGCGCCCTATCGCGGACGCGGCTGATCCACTTCAAACGAATGTCTGTGCCGAATTGCGACACGGAGCTATGTCCGTTTCGGCAGCTTTAATTTTTGACCTCACTCCATTTCCATTTAGATTAATCCGTACAGGGCAAAATATGCGAAGATGAGAGCGCTTGGCGCGATCGTCTTTGTTTGAAGTTCCGCGAGGAGCGGATCTCCATGCCCTTCTGCAAGCGCGCCTCTCGCGAGGCGGAAGCACAGCCGGACGACTCCATCGAAGGTGAACTCGATGCGAGCTTCGCCGATTCCGTCTTTCCCGTGGCGATGTATATCGCCGGGTTCTACGTCGTCATTTCCATTCTGCACCTCACCTCGCTTCCGCCGGCTATCGGTTTCACAATGGCGGGATGCGCCATTCTCGGCGCTCTGGGCGCGCTTGCGGCGGGGTTTTCGGTACGGCTGAATTTCCTCACCCTCTCGAGGAGTTATTGGGCGGGATTTGCGCTGATGCTGATCGCGCTCGTCAACTCGGCGGCTCATATGTGGCTGACGGCGGACATCAAGCAGTCGACGAACTTCGCGCTGATCTTCGCGGGCACCGGGCTTTTTTTCCTGTCGCGCCGATGGCTGGCATTAATTTTTCTCATCACATTCGCAACATGGACACCGATCGCGCTGCTTGTCGCAACGGGAAGCGAGGTCAGTCATTTCGCGATCATGAATGTTCAGGCGATGGCCTTCGGCATTCTGGCGCAGGTGTTGCGGCGTCATGCCCTGCTGCGCCTCATCGCGGCGAGAGCCGAAGTGAAGCTGCGCGAAAACAAGCTGGCGGAGGCGCTGGCGCAAGCGCAGCTCTATGCTGTCGCGCAGCAGGAAAACAAAGCGAAAACCGAATTTCTTTCCAATATGAGCCATGAGCTGAGAACGCCGCTCAATGCGATCCTCGGCTTCACGGAAATCATGGCGCGGGAAATGTATGGCCCGCTCGGCAACCAGAAATATAAGGAATATACCGCTCATGTAATCGGCGCGGGACAGCACTTGCTGTCACTGGTCAACGACATTCTCGACATTTCGCGCATCCAGCTCAATGCAAAGGACCTGGTGGTTCAGCCGGTCGATATGAAACAGACCTGCGAGAATTGCATTTCGCTGCTTCAGGAGCGCGCCGGTCGCGGCGGCATCAGGTTGAGCTTCCGATATCCACAGACGATGCCCGAGATCGAAACCGACGCCCGGCGGCTCAAACAAATTCTGATCAATCTTCTCAGCAATGCCGTCAAATTCACGCTGCCGGGCGGCTTCGTCGAACTCGAAATCGCGGAGCCGTCGGAAAATGATCTTCTGACGATCTTCGTGCGCGACAGCGGCATCGGCATGAGCGCGAGCGATCTCGAAAATGCCGCCAAGCCGTTCTGGCAGGCTGAGTCCGGGCTCAACAGATCTTTTGAAGGGACGGGCCTCGGCCTTGCCTTGGTGAATGAGTTGCTTGGCGTCATGGGCGGCACAATGACGCTCGAAAGCGAAGTGGCCAAGGGAACCCTGGCAACGGTTACCCTGCCGCGACGGCTGGCCGTAGCGAAATCAGCGCCCGCCGCAGCTTGACCGCCGCAGGTGCAATTGACGGAGCGGCACAATCGGGCAAACTGCTCCATGTCATTTGCGCAAGGGGACCGCCATGCCGAAACTTGAAACCCTGCCCGCCGCTGCATCGGTCGATGATATTCTCGCCATACTCAAGCGCGACGGCGCGTTGATCCTGACGGGTGTGTTGAGCGAGGCAGACCTCAAACAAATAAGCACCGAGATCATGCCTTATGTCGATGCGACGCCGAAAGGCGCGGACATGTTCGTCGGACATAAGACGACGCGCACCGGCGCATTGGTGGCGCGGTCTGAAAAATGCCGCGAGCTTGTGGCCCATCCTTCGGTCATCGCGGCGGCGAATATTTTTCTCAAACCGTTTTGCGAACGCATCCAGCTTCATCTGACGCAGGTGATACGCATTTGCCCCGGACAGACGGCGCAGGCCATTCATCGCGACCGCTGGGCCTGGGGCACACACCTGAAGTTTCTTGAGCCGCAGTTCAATACGATCTGGGCGATTTCCGATTTCACCAGAGAGAATGGCGCTACACGGGTCTGTCCCGGCAGCCTCGACTGGGCCGACGATTATCAGCCTAAGGATGAAGAGATCGGCTATGCCGAGATGGCCGCAGGCTCGGTGCTGATTTATTCGGGCGGCGTTTTCCACGGCGGCGGCGAGAATGTTTCCAACGGCGATCGCGTGGGCCTCAACATCACCTATACGCTGGGATGGCTCCGGCAGGAGGAAAATCAATATCTGTCCTGCCCGCCGGAAATAGCGAAGACCTTGCCGCGCGAATTGCAGGAGTTGATCGGTTATTCACTGGGCGGCTATGCGCTCGGCTATTACACGCCGCCGCTTGCGGCGGGCGAAGGGCCCGAAAGCGTGCCGCCGGAATATGCGCTCGGCCATCACGAGACGGCGATCTCGACGCTTGGTTCGGCGGAATTGCTGGAGAGCATTTCCGCGGATATCAGGGGCGAGAAGGAACGGGCCTGAGGGTTTATTCAGGTTTGGGCCAAGGCCCTCGCCCTCCCACGCCTTCGGCGCGGGTCCCTCCCTCTCCCAGAGGGAGAGGGGATTTAAGAGTGGTTTCGTTTTCTAACCCTCTCCCTCCAGGAGAGGGTTGGGTGAGGGTCTTTTTCTCACGCAGCCTTGGCGAGTTCGTCGAATTTCTTGAGGTTCGCGAGCAGTCCCTCGAGATCTGCGAGCTTCATCATGTTGGGGCCATCGGACGGCGCGCTGTCGGGGTCTTCATGGGTTTCGATGAAGACGGCAGCGACGCCGATGGCGACGGCGGCGCGGGCGATGTGGGGGACC
>DASYEM010000009.1:0-12824 GCA_036499025.1 Parvibaculum sp.
GACCTACAACATCAATGCCGACACGGCGGCAGGCGCGATTGCCGCCGCGATGGGCGCGACGCGTTTGCTGCTGCTGACCGACGTGCGCGGCGTGCTCGACAAATCCGGCACGTTGATCGAGGAACTGACCATCGACGAGGCGACCGCGCTGATGCAGGACGGCACGATTTCGGGCGGCATGATCCCCAAGGTCGAAACCTGCATGGAGGCCGTCAATGGCGGCGTCGAGGCGGTCGTCATTCTCGATGGACGCGTGCGCCATGCGGTGCTGCTCGAACTTTTCACCGAGCACGGCGTCGGCACGCTCATCCAGAAGGCGCAAGGTTGAGATTGACGATGACCCTCCCCCTAAAGCCCTCCCCCCTTGAGGGGGAGGGTTGGGTGGGGGGTCCTCTTGAAAAAAGACTCTTCCGAAGAAGCCCCCCCTCCCTGCCCCTCCCCCTCAAGGGGGGAGGGAATGCGTTTGCCGCAGCCCTCTTCCTTCTTCTCTCCGCCCTCTTCCTTCCCGCGCCCGCCCATGCCGACTACCGCTTCTGCAACGCGACGAGCTATGTGCTGCAAGGCGCCATCGGCACGGAGAGCGACAATGCGTGGCGTTCGCGCGGCTGGGCGCGGGTTGCGCCGGGCGCCTGCGTTTCGGTTTTGCCGGGGCCGGTGGCGGCGGGCACCTATTATGTTTTTGCCCGTTCCATCGACGCGCATCAGGGCGCGACCAAATATTTCTCCGGCAATGACCGCTTCTGCACCGTGCCGAAAAGTTTCGACATTTCGGGCCGCGACAACTGCGCTTTGCGCGGCTATGAGGCCAATGATTTCATTCGCGTCGTCACCAAGGCGGGCGAGGAATGGACGACGAGTTTCGGCGAACCGCGCGACTACTCGCTCGATCAGGCCCGCGTCGCGGGCGCGCAACGGTTGTTGCGCGACAATGGTTTGCGGCTGCCCAAGATCGACGGCATCGCGGCGAAGAACACATTGCGCGCCGTCATGGCCTTTCAGCGCACCAGCGGGCTCGAGGCGAACGGCGAGATCGATGACGGCCTCGTCGCCGCGCTGATCGCGGGCGCGGAACGCGAACAGGCGAAGTTCGGCCTCAATCTCTGCAACAAAACCCAATATCTCGTCTGGGCCGCCGTCGGCTTTTCGGCGGGCGATGAGGATATGTCGAGCGGCTGGGTCAGGGTCGAACCCGGCACTTGCGCCAAGGCCATCAAGGGCAAGCTCGGCACCGGGCCCTATTACGTCTATGCGGAAGCCTCCGACAATAAAGGCGCGATGGTGAAGCAGGGCGGGCGGCTGCTCGCCTGGTCGGGCTCGGACGCCTTCTGCGTCAAGACCACGCGCTTCGAGGTCAAGGGCCGCGACGCCTGCACCACGCGCGGCTATGACGAACGGCGCTTCATGCGCGTCGATACGGGCGGCAAGGTGCTGTTCGATGTGCCGCTGGAATAGTCAGGGCCTTATGAGACGGCGCTGGCGCGCCTCCTCGGGATGAGGAATGAACTTTATTTGCTCCTCACCCTGAGGAGCGCCGGAGGCGCGTCTCGAAGGGCGAGGCCCCTCGGGGCGCCCGATCAATCCGTGACGCCGATCCCGAAATACTGGAGATGCCAGAGCATTTCCTGATCTTCCATCGGATAGTCGATGCCGCCGCGCGGCAGCACGCGGGTTTCGGACGGCACGTTGGCGACGAAAATCTGGATCGCCAGCGCCGTGCGCATCGCAAGCCCCGCCTGCCAGCAAAGCGCCGCGATGCCCTTGCCGCTCTTGGCGTCGAGCACGCGGACGACGACCGCCTCGGCGATGCCCGTCTTTAGCGAGAGCGCGAGAATGACGGCGGCCTTGTGTTGCAACGAGGCGGCCTTGGTCACGAGATCGTCGTTCAGCTCGCCATGCTTGAACGCTTTCTTGATATTTTCAATGACCGCGTCCGGCGTCGGCGTCGTGCGATCGGTGTCCTGTTCGATGCGGGCCTGGGCGCGCGCTTTCAAATAGGATTGCGTGTCTTCATCGAGCTGGCGCGAACGGCTCAACTCGTCGATCAGCGCGCGCGAAACGAAGACGGCGATGCGGCGGATCGCGCGCAGCGAAAGCGCGGGCCTCATCACCAGCGGCAGATGCCAGGCTTCGATGGAGGCGGCCTCGGAAATGATCCGGTCCAATGTCTCCTCGCGGATTTCGGCGCGGGGATTGGCGAGCAATTGCGCGATGGCCGGAATTTCCAATGTTGCGACAATCGCGTCGGCAAGCGAACCGTCGATGCTGCGACGGCGCGCAATCGCTTCCAGCGCGCCTTGCACGCGTGTCGTCGCGACGATTTCAAGCAAATCCTCGTCCGACAGAAGCGGCGAATATTCGAGCACCGGACCGCAGACCAGAATTTCGGCGTCGCGCGCCAGCGAGACGGCGAGGCGCTTGGGCATGCCGGGGCAGGATTTTATTTCCTCGGCGACGATCTGGCGAACGCGCATCAATTCGTCGCGGGCGAGGCGTTCGAGCAGCGCCATCGCGCGGTCGCGGATGTCCTTCACTTCGCCGGGGCGCATGTCGGGTACGACGCGGGCGATCTTGCGCGCAAGCTCGGCGCGCACATCGCCCTCCTCGTCTTCGACAAGGCTCTCATTGGCCTGAAGCGGCGTCGCCGGATTTGCCGCGACGAGCGTGCGGACGGAGGCGTCGGGATCGCCCGCGAGATAATAGAGCGTTTCGGGCGGCGCATCGCGCCGCGCGGCCAGCTCGCGTTTCATGTCGAGGGATTGGCTCTCCAACGCGGCGCGCGCGTCTTCATAGCGAAGCTTCGCGGGCAGCTTCTCGCGGGTGAAGAGCTTTTTCAGAAGGCCAAAACGCATACAAATCTCCGATGCGCCAGTGTCAAACGCCCGCATTAACGCGGCGTTAAAACCTGAGGCAAGGGAGGCCGCAGGTCTTGCAAAAGCGCGCGCAGGCGTTCACTTTCCCGGCACATGGTTACCGACACGCTCACATCCACCCCGCCGCATGCGCAAGATTTCGCGCATGTCGAGCATTGGGTCTTCGACCTCGACAACACGCTTTATCCGCCGGCCTGCGATCTCTTCGCGCAGATCGACCGGCGAATGACGGAATTCATCGGCGCCTATCTCAGCCTCGATGAAGCCGAGGCAAGGCGCGTGCAGAAGGATTTCTATGTCGAGCATGGAACGACGCTGGCCGGATTGATGGCCGTGCATGGGTTGGAGCCCGGCGAATTTCTCGCCCATGTGCACGACATCGACGTCAGCGCCGTGCCGCCCGATCCGGCGCTTGGCCTTGCGATCGCGGCGCTGCCGGGCCGCAAAGTGATTTTCACCAACGGTTCCGTCGCGCATGCCGAAAACGTCGTCGCACGGCTCGGCATCGCGGATGCCTTCAGCGGCATCTATGACATCGTGACGACCGGCTATGCGCCGAAACCCGGTCGCGCCGCTTACGAGCGCTTCATCGCCGCGAGCGGCATCGCGCCCCAACGCGCCGCGATGTTTGAAGACATTCCACGCAATCTCGCCATACCGCATGAACTCGGCATGAAGACGGTCTGGGTGCGCCCGCAGGATCTCGGCGGCACGCTGGCGACGGAACGCTATCAGCAACTCTCGCATGAGGGCGGCGGAGAGCCGCATGTACATCACGCGACGGATGACCTCAGAGGGTTTCTGGAAGGTCTGGCTCGCTAATTTCTTTCGTCATTGCGAAGAGCGCAGCGACGCGGCAATCCAGTCTTTGCGTTGAAGCTTCTGGATTGCTTCGCTTGCGCTCGCAATGACGAAGATAAGTGGCGGCACCTCTCCCTGAAAGCCCCTCCCCCTTGTGGGGAGGGGTTGGGGTGGGGGGTTTCTTCGCAAAGACCTCTGCAAGAAAAACCCCCACCCGAAACGCGTGCCGCGTTTCGACCTCCCCACAAGGGGGAGGTGAAGAAAAATCACCGCCGCCCGAACAGCTTCTCAATATCCGTGAGTTTCAGTTCGACGTAAGTCGGCCGCCCGTGATTGCATTGGCCCGAATGCGGCGTCGCTTCCATTTCGCGGAGCAGCGCGTTCATTTCCTCGCCCGTCAACCGCCGCCCCGCGCGCACCGAGCCGTGGCAGGCGATCGTGCCGCAGACATGTTCGAGACGCTCTTTCAGCGACAGCGCCTCATCGAGTTCGGAGAGATCGTCGGCGAGATCGCGCACCAGTCCCTGCACATCGAGCTTGCCGAAAATCGCAGGCACTTCGCGCACCACGACCGCGCCCTGACCGAAGGTTTCGAGCACGAAACCGAGTTCGGCCAATTCGCCCGCGCGTGCGCCAAGCCGTTCGGCCTCGGCCTCGTCGAGTTCGACGACTTCGGGGATCAGCAAAATCTGCCGCGCGACGCCGCGTTCGGCCATCGCCTTTTTCATGCGCTCATAGACGAGGCGTTCATGGGCGGCGTGCTGATCGACAATGACGATGCCGTCCGCCGTTTGTGCGATCACATAAGTCTCGTGCAACTGCCCGCGCGCCACGCCCAGCGGCAAGGCGTCGGGCGACAGCGGAACGACATTGCGGTCGGGGCTCATCTCCATATGCGCCTGGGGTTCGACGCGCGCGGCATGCGCGCCGAGGTCGGCGAAAGCGCCCTGCCAATTGGAGGTGGGTTCGGCAAAGCCCGGACGCGGCGGCGCATAGCCGCCTGAATAACCCGGCGCTGCGCCGCCGCCGAAACTCGCGACAGGCCGCAGCGCGTCGAGCGCCGCGCCCGCCACCGTTGTCGAGGCGCGATGGCCAGCGTCATGCAGCGCATGTTTCAGCGCGCCGACGATCAGCCCGCGCACCAGCGCTGCGTCGCGGAAACGGACTTCGGCCTTGGCCGGATGGACGTTGACATCGACGTCGCGCGGATCGATGTCCACGAATAGCGCCACCGCCGGGTGACGGTCGCGGGCGAGGAAATCGGCGTAAGCGCCGCGCACCGCGCCGACGATCAGCTTGTCGCGCACGGGCCGCCCGTTGACGAAAAGAAACTGCATCTGCGCATTGCCGCGATTGTATGTCGGCAATCCGGCAAAGCCCGTCAGCGCGATATTCTCGCGCATGGCTTCGATGGCCAGCGCGTTTTCGGAAAAGTCGCGGCCCATGATCGCGCCGAGACGTCCGAGCCGCCCGACAGCGCCCGGCATTTCAGGCTCAAGCCGCAGCATGTTGCGCATCTCGTTTGTCAGCGAGAAGGCCACTTGCGGGTGCGCCATCGCAAGGCGTTTCACGACGTCGCTCACCGCCAATGTTTCCGAGCGCTCGCCTTTCAGGAATTTCAGCCGCGCGGGCGTCGCAAAGAAGAGATCGCGGACCTCGATGCGTGTGCCTGCCGGACCGGCGGCGGGCTCGACCGCCGAGACGGTGCCGCCTTCGACCGTGATCCTGTGCGCCGCATCGCCCGTTGCCGTGCGACTGGTGATCGCAAGCCGCGCCACCGCGCCGATCGAGGGCAGCGCCTCGCCGCGAAAGCCGAGCGTCGCGATGTCGTGCAGGTCTTCGCGGCCCTGCGCGTCGCTGCCAAGTTTCGAGGTCGCGTGGCGCTCGACGGCGAGCGTCAGGTCGTCCACGTTCATGCCGACGCCGTCATCGGTGACCCGGATCAGCTCGCGTCCGCCGCCGCCGATGACGATGTCGATATGTTTCGCGCCTGCATCCAGCGCGTTTTCGACAAGCTCTTTCACCGCGCTGGCGGGCCGCTCCACCACTTCGCCGGCGGCGATGCGGTTGATCGTGCCTTCACTCAGGCGGCGAATGACGCCCATCTGTTATTTCATCTCCGCGAGATATGTCTTGGCGAGGATCTTGCCTTCTTCCACCGCAGGCTGGTCGAAGGGATCGACGCCGAGAATCTTGCCGGCGATGATCGTTTCCAGCATGAAATGCATGAAGAGCGCGCCCAATGTGCGTTCGTTCAGTTTCGGAATCTTGAAGGTGCGGACGGGCCGCCCGTTCTTTGCCAGCGTGTCGATGGTGGCGCGCGCTTCGGCATCCACGAGATCGCCGATATGTTTTCCGGCGAGACCGGCAAAGGCCGCGTCGTCGGCGAAAAGCGGATTGACCTCAGGCCCCTCGCCCGCCGTTTCCTGACGGAAGACGGTGAACATCTTGTCCTTCGGTCCGGCGAGATAGAGCTGCAACTGGCTGTGCTGATCGACGGGGCCGATGGCGCGCACGGGCGTCGTGCCCTTGCCGTCCTTGCCGAGGCTTTCGGCCCAGAGCTGGCAATGCCAGGCGATGAAGCGGTCGAGCCGGTCGGCATAGGCCATCAGCACCGAAATATCGGCGCCTTTCTCGCGTTGAAGCGCAATCGACAGCGCCGCGCCGATGGCGGGGGCGATGTCTTTCGCGGGCTTTCCGGCGATGATCGGCGCCAGCACGTCGGCGGCTCCGGCGCGGAAGGCTTCGATGTCGAGGCCGAGAATATCGGCGGGCAGCAGCCCCACCGTCGTCAGCACGGCGTAGCGACCGCCGACACCCGGATCATGCTCCAGCGTCGCGAAACCATGCTTTTCGGCAAAGGCGCGCATCGCGTTGGGCTTGCCGTTTTTCGCAGGCTCCGTCAGCACCGCGAAATGATGTTTCATATATTTGCCGCCGCCCGCCTTTTCGATGGCGCTCATGGCGGTGAGCATCTGGATCGCCGGTTCGACCGTGCCACCCGACTTCGAGACGACGAGGAAGCGCGTGGTGCGCAAATCGGTCGCCGACAGCGCCGCGTTCATCGTCTGGGCATCGAGATTGTCGACGATGAAAATGCGCGGGCCCTTCTGCACATGGGCTTGCGTGCCCCAGCCCGTCAGCTGCGCAATCGCCTGCGCGCCGAGCGAGGAGCCGCCGATGCCGAAAATGAAAAGGTCGGTGGTGTTGTCGAGGAGCTTGGCCGCGACGTCGCGCAAGGGTCCGAGATCGTCCTTGCGTTCGGGCACGCGCAGCAGCGCCAGCGTCTTCTTCTCATAGGCGTCCTTCAGCCATGCGACGCCCGCCTCGGCGTCTTTCAGCGCCTTGTCGTAAGCGGCGCGCGACAAGCCGTCCTTGCCGATCTTGTCGTCAAAGCAGGTGTCTATGTGCTGTTCGTAAGGCAGGCTCGATTGCGGCATGAGGGCTCACATGTGCTTGGGGCGGTTTCGGGGCGGGGCTTCCCTCTGACATAACGGGAATCGCCCGCGAACCGTTCCGCCGGACCGAGACGTTAACAAGAACGAGCGGGCCGAACCAGCCGGGGGATTATGACCGTTTGGGGTTTATCTCAATAAAACAACCCGTCATGGCCCGACTTGATCGGGCCATCCACGACTTCCTTCTCTCTATCTTTGCGACAAGACTCCATGCGGCAAAGACGTGGATGCCCCGCATAAAGCGGGGCAAGACGAAAGAGAGGAAAGAGAGGAAAGATACGAGCCGCGTCCTAGCGTCCCGGCGCGCCTTCGCTGGGGCCTGACGGCGCGGCGGGCATGGGCTCGGCGGCGCCGGGCGGGGCCGTTTTCGACATGTTGGGTTCGCCGACGACCGCGACGACGAGGCTTTTGGCCTTGAGCAGCCGCTTTGCGGTGCGAGCGATATCGTCTTTCGTCACCGCGTCGATCAATCCGTTGCGGCGGTCGATATAGTCCAACCCCAGATTTTCCTGCTGGATGGCGACCAGTTCGCTGGCGATCTTGCCGTTGGAATCGAACCGCAGCGGATAAGAGCCGGTGAGATAGGTCTTGGCGCCCTCAAGCTCCTTGTCGGTGACGCCCGAGGCCGCCATGCGTTCGAACTCTTTGCGGATCAAGGCGAGCGAGACGCCGACGCTCGCATTCTTGGTGCCGACATCGCCGAGCAGCATCGCCGCGTGGCGCAACGGATAGAGATAGCTGCTGACCGAATAGGCAAGGCCGCGCTTCTCGCGCACTTCCTCGGTGAGGCGGGAGGAAAAACCGCCGCCGCCCAGCATGTAGTTCATCACGAAAGCCGGAACGAAATCCGGGTCGGCGCGCTTGAGGCCTTCGCTGCCGAAAATCACGACGCTTTGCGGGAAGGGCTGTTTAACGATGACGGTCTTCGCCCTGGCCGCGACCTTGACGTCCGGCACATGGGCGAGTTTGGCATGCGCGGGCAGCGCGCCGAAGGTCTTGTCGAGCAGCGCGCCCAGTTCGGCGGGCTTGATCGGTCCGACGACGCCGATCTTCATATTGTCGCGCGCGAAGGTGCGGCTCACATAGGCGTGGAGATCGGCTTGCGTGATGCGGGCGATGGACTGCTGCGTGCCGTCGGAGGGCCGCGCATAAGGATGCGCGCCGTAAGCCGCCTTGAACCAGGCTTGCGAGGCGAGCCAGTCGGGGTCTTGCGCATTGCGCGCGATGATCGAGGAGAGCTGCGCGCGGATGCGTTCGACCGCGTCGGCGTCGAAGCGCGGTTTGGTCAGCGCGACCTGCAACAACGAAAAGGCTTCGTCGCGGTTTTCGGCCAGCGTCTTCAGCCGCGCGTTGAAATAATCGCGGTCTTCGGAATAGGACAGGATCGCGCCGGAAGATTGCAGGCGCTCCTGATAGGCAGCCGAGGTCATGTCGCCCGCGCCCTCGTCGAGAAGGCCCGAGACCATGTTGGCAAGGCCGAGCTTTGTCGCCGGATCGCTTGCCGAGCCGCCCGCCCATGAGACATGGGTGACGATCACCGGCACTTCATATTCCTCGACGAGCCAGGCTTCGATGCCGCCGGGGCTCACCACGCGCTCGATCTTCATCGCCTGCGCGGGCATGGCGGCGAGTGTGGCGAGCGCGAAGGCGGCAGCGGCGAAGATGTGCTTCATGGCTTCACCTTCGGCAGCAATTCTCCGGTGACCGCATGGCGCGCATCGAGAACCTTATGCGCGGCGGCCAGCACGTCGGCGGCCGTGACGGCGCGGACGTGATCGGGCCATTCGTAAACGTCCTTCGCGCTCAAGCCCGTCGCCAGACCGCTGCCGTAGGAATAGGCCATGGTCTGTTGCGTATCGCGTGCATAGGTGGCGCTGGCGATCAATTGCGTTTTGGCGCGTTCGAGTTCGCCCGCGCCGATCTCGCTGCCGAGGAATTTTTCGAGTTCGACGTCGATGGCTTTCTCCGCCCCCGCCGTCGAGCCGCCGACGCGCGGCAATGCGTAGATGCCGAAACTGCCGCCGCCGAGCTGGTCGCCTTCGTACCAGGATTGCACCGCGGTCGCGATACGGTCGTGGATGACCAGCGCGCGATAGAGACGGCTCGTCGTGCCGCCGCCGAGAATTTCGGCCAGCACATCGAGCGCGGCGCTGTCGCGCGGGCCCGCTTCGGCGCTGGACGGCGCGGGATAGGCTCTGATCCATGTCGCTTCGCGCACGCGCTCATCATGCAGCGCCAGGCGCTTTGGCGCTTGCGGCCACAGGACTTTCGGGCGCTCGCGATGCAGCGTCGGGGCGCGCGGCGCGATGACGCCATAGTATTTTTCGGCAAGCGGCTTCAATTCGGCCGCCGTCACATCGCCCGCGACGATCAGGATGGCGTTGTTCGGCGTATAGAAGCGGCGATAGAAATCGAGCGCATCCTGCGTGCTGAGCTTTTCAACTTCGCTCTTCACGCCGATCACATCGCGGCCATAAGGGCTCGCGCCGTAAAGCGCCGCGTTCATCGCCGATTGCAACTGCGCCACCGGCTCGTTCTCGATGCGCATGCGCAATTCCTCGATCACGACGTCGCGCTCGGGCAGCACTTCCTTGTCGGTGAGCTTCAGATGCGTCATGCGGTCGGCTTCCATCTCCATAACCAGCGGCAGCCGGTCCTTGGCGATGGCCTGATAGAAAGCCGTGAAGTCGTAGCTGGTGAAGGCGTTGTCCTGACCGCCGTTGCGGGCGACGGTCTTGGAGAATTGTCCGGGCGCGATCTTGTCCGTGCCCTTGAACATCAGATGTTCGAGAAAATGCGCCAGCCCCGTCTTGCCCGGCGTCTCGTCGCCCGAGCCGATGCGATACCAGACCATATGGGTGACGACGGGCGCGCGGTGATCGGGAATGACGACGACGTCCATGCCGTTGGCCAGCCGGAACATTTCCGGCGCGCCGGGGCCCGAGGCCACCGCATGAGGTTCGGTCGCCGCCGTTTCAGACGTCGAGGCGAAAGGCAGATTGGCGCATCCGGCAAGGACAAACGCGAAGCCGAGCGCCGCCCAAAACCTCACTGTCATCCCGGCCCCGTGCCGGGATCCAGGGACCTCCCGCTCCGAGCCTGCCGCACTGGACCCCGGGACAAGCCCGGGGTGACACTGGTGTTTGTTTTTCACAATGACGGAAATGATTTTTAGAAAATCGACGACCAGAGACCCGAGAAGAAGCCCTGCTTCTCCGGCTTCACCGACGGCGTGTCGCCTTCGGTGACCGATTTGCCCTGCGCGTTGTTCTGCTCGAGGCGGCGCTGCTCGCCGGCGGCGTCAACCGTGCGGGCGTCGCCCGGCTGCTTCTGCTGCCAGAAGAGAACGTCTTCGGTGAAGGTCTTGTCTTTTTCAACCAGCGAGCGCGTCTCGTTGTTGACGACCTGACGGATGCGCGGATTGGCTTCGTCGCCGCCGGTGTTGGCCAGAAGCGCCTGCTCGCCGGGGCTGCCTGCGGAAGCGGGCAGCGTCGCATCGGCGATGTTGCCGCTGCCGGTCAGCGCGCGCTCGGCCGCCAGAGACGGCTCGAAGGCCGCTTCCTGCGGGCGGGAGACGCCGGGCCGCGGCGGACGCAGCGCGAAGTCCGGCGGAATGACCAGCGGTGCCTTGGTGATGATGGCGAATTCATCGGGCGCGTTCTTGCCGTAGCCGAGCGTGTCCTTGAGGCTGTCGCCGCCGCAGGCGGCAAGCGAGAGGGACAAAGCGCCGAGCGCCGTGAGGCTCAGCATGCGCGGGCTTATCAACTTCACTCTCATATCCCTCGACCCTTGAGGTTCGTCACGAAGCTCAGGCGCGCTTGTCCTCGCCCGTGCTCTCGTTCCGAACCTGCCCGAATACCCCCGGAAAGACGGACTCCAGAAGGATCAGGCCGACGCCCATAACGATCCAAATGTCCGCAACGTTGAAGATATACCAGTAAAATCCGAAGGCGTGAAAACTAAAAAAGTCCGCCACGGCGCCATAGATCAGCCGGTCCAGCACGTTGCCCAAAGCCCCGCCGATGACGAAGCCGATGGCGATGGCCAGCGGCTTGTTGGCGGCTCTGGCTAGCCATAATCCGAGCCCGGTCACGATGGCGAGCGCGAACAGAACGAGGCCGATCCGCCCCGCCGTGGTCTCGGCCTGAAAGAGCCCATAGGAAACGCCCTTGTTCCAGGCCATGACCATGTCGAAAAACGGCGTCAGCGTTATTTTCCCGCGCGACGGCATGTCGAGAATCTCGAGACTCCACCATTTATGCAGCCGGTCGAGAGCAAAGCCGAGAATGGCGATGGTCACGCCGAGCCTCGAAAAGGCGCCCCAGACGGGTTGACCGGCAACGGAGACAGGGCGGGTCATGGCGATCCTCTTTGGCATTGAGCTTTGGCAGCATCAGGAGACTGTTCGATAAGTCTCCCGCATCTTAACCGTCATGGCCCGACTTAACCGGGCCATGACGAACAAACCTACACTTTGGCCTTTTTGCGGGCGTCGAATTCCTGAACCGCCGCCGCGTCGCGGGGCGTGAGATCGGGGAAGCCCGGCACCGAACCGACGTCGGGCAGGATTTTCCACGAGCGGGCGCATTTCCTGCCCTGCGCCGGTTTCGAGACGACCGCGACGCCCGGCACATCGTCGAGACGGAAGGCGTCGGCCGGGCCGTCGCCGTCGATCAGGGTCGCGCCGCTGGTGATCGAAATTTCGGCAAGATCGATACCGGCAATCGCGGCCTTCAATTCGGCGTTTGAAACGTAGACGTCCGGCGCGGCTTCAAGGCTCGCGCCGATGCGCTTTTCGCGGCGCTCGACTTCCAGCGCGCCGGTGACGGTGCGGCGCAACTCGCGGATCTTGCGCCATTTCTCGTCCAGCGCCGCGTCGCGCCAGTCGGCGGGCACCACGGGAAAGAGCCGCGTATGCACTGTTCCGTCCTCGGACGGAAACCGCGTCAGCCAAACCTCTTCCGCCGTGAAGCAGAGGATCGGCGCGAACCATGCGGTGAGGCTCATAAAGAGTTCATGCAGCACGGTGCGGCAGGCGCGACGGCGCGCGCTCGACGGCGCGTCGCAATAAAGCGTGTCCTTGCGAATGTCGAAATAGAAAGCCGACAAGTCGATATTCATGAAGTTCGACAGCGCATGGAAGATGCGCTTGAAGTCGTAATCGTCGTAAGCCTTGCGCACCAGCTCATCGAGTTCGGCAAGCTTGTGCAGGATGACGCGCTCAAGTTCCGGCATATCGGCGACGGCGACGCGTTCGGCTTCATCGAAACCGGCGAGATTGCCGAGCAGATAGCGGAACGTATTGCGGAGCTTGCGATAGGCTTCGACATTCGATTTCAGGATCTCATTGCCGATGCCGTGATCGTCCCAATAATCGGTGGAGGCCACCCAGAGGCGCAGGATGTCGGCGCCGTTCTGCTTGATGATCTTTTCAGGCTCGACCGCGTTGCCGAGCGACTTCGACATTTTCAGGCCCTTGTCGGTCAAGGTCATGCCATGCGTCAGCACCTGTTTGTAGGGCGCGTGGCCGCGCGTGCCGCAGCTTTCCAGAAGCGACGACTGGAACCAGCCGCGATGCTGGTCGGAGCCTTCAAGATAAAGATCGGCAGGCGACGGCATGCCGCGCGCTTCGAGCACGAAAGCATGCGTCGAGCCGCTATCGAACCAGACGTCGAGAATGTCGGTGACTTTTTCG
>DASYEM010000010.1:0-25305 GCA_036499025.1 Parvibaculum sp.
TGCCGCCGCGTGCTGAACCGCCGTTCCGATGTTGCCCGCGCCATCGAGGGCGCGAACCTGCGCAATCTCATCGTCGGCGCGAGCGGTCGCAATCTCTTCGATCTTCTGCAAGAGGAGCCGCAAATCCGCCACCTGCGCGGCCAGTTTGCCGAAGGGCCCGCCGCCGCCATCTCGACCGACAACGCGCTTTATATTTCCGGCGTCTCGCGCGAGGAAGATTTCTCGGCCCCGCCCACCTATATCGGCACCTTGACCTGTACCTCGCCGTGCGCCGCCTCGCATTTCGCCAATGAGGCGACGGCGACGCAGACCCAGATGCGCGCCTCCCGTCACCGCGAGGAACGCCACCGCATCGAAGACGACGCGATGCTGGAGGGCCTCCGGCTTTTGCTCGATGCCCGCACGCCGCGTGAAAAGCTCATCCGCCTCACGACCCTGCTCTGCGAGAATATGGGTGGCGAGGAAGCGCTGATCGTC
Source organism: Parvibaculum sp. (assembly GCA_036499025.1). Classification (GTDB taxonomy): domain Bacteria; phylum Pseudomonadota; class Alphaproteobacteria; order Parvibaculales; family Parvibaculaceae; genus Parvibaculum. Next base: position 478 of record DASYEM010000010.1, read on the forward strand.
GAGCCCGGCTATGACGGCCGCCCGCGCATTCTCCTGCCCGAATCCCGCACCCTCGATCTGTCGGCAGGCGCGCTTGTCGATGAGATCGCCGCCGACACCGCGCCGTCGCACATGAAACTCTATGGCGAGGAAGATCCGCTCAGCTTCCGCATCCGCGATGCGCTGGGGCTCAGTGGCGGCCACATCGCCGCCTTCGCCCTGCCGCTCCGCGTTCAAACCGCTTATCTGCTCTGCGCGACCGGCGCGGCGCGCGGCTTGAGCGCCGATGGCGTCGCCTTCGCCGAACGCTTCGCCTTCATCCTGCGCCAGGCGCTGCTTCTGCGCGAAGAGCAGGCACAGCTCGCCCAGACCGCCAAGATGGCGGCCCTCGGCCAGATGTCGGCCAGCATCGCGCATGAGTTGAAGCAGCCGCTCAACACGATTTCGCTGGCCACCCAAAATCTCGAAGCGCTGCTCTCCTCGCCGAAATTCGATCCCGCCGCCGTCGAAGCGAAAATCGCCCGCGTTCTCGCGCAGGTCGATCGCGCCGCCAACGTCATCGACCGCATGCGCCGCTTCGGTCGCAAGAGCCTCGGCGAAAGCGGCACCGTCAGTGTCCACGATCTGGTCGAAGGCGTCCTGCTGATGATCCGTCATGTGCTGGAGCGCGCGGGCGTCGAGATTACGCTCGATCTCGCGCCGAACCTGTCGCTCCGCGCCGACGAGTTGCAGCTGGAGCAGGTTTTGACGAACCTCGTGCAAAACGCCGTCGACGCCATCTCAGGGATAGGCAGCCGCCAACAGCCCGGCGAAATGGGAGCGGGAAAAATCCGCATCGCCGCCTTCGTCTCGCCCGAAGAGCGCGATGAGGTCGTGTTGCGCGTTGAAGATAACGGACCCGGCTTTCCGGCGGGCATCGTCGAACGCGCGCTTGAGCCGTTCTTCACCACCAAACCGGCGGAGCAGGGCACGGGCCTCGGTCTCGCCATCTGCGATGCGATCATCCGCGAAGGCGGCGGACGTCTCACGCTCGGCAATCACGAGGGCGGCGGCTTCGTCGCGTTGACGATGCCCGCCGCCATTCACATTTTTACTGTTCCGTCGGAAAGCCCGTAAACAGATAGCCCTTGCCGCGAATGGTCTTGATGACCATCGGGTGATCCGGGTTGGGCTCGAGCTTGCGGCGCAGCTTCACCACGATGCTGTCGAGACTGCGGTCATAAGGTTGCCAGGCCCGGTTGAAGACGCGCCGGCAAAGATCTTCGCGCGTCTGCGGCCGCCCTTCATGGGCGACGAGTTCGATCAGCAAATCGCATTCCGCCGTCGTCAGCGGCACCAGCTCGCCCTCGGGCGAAAGCAGGTTGCGGCGCACCGGATCGAAATGCCAGCCATTGCCCACCGCGTCGCCGCCGCCGCCGCCGTTGCTGCGTGCCGCGCCGCCTTTGAGGCCGCCGCCGCCATTGGGCGCGGTGCGGCGGAGCAGGGCGCGAATGCGCGCCAGCAACTCGCGCAGATTGACCGGCTTCACCACATAATCGTCGGCGCCGAGCTCAAGACCGACAACCTTGTCGGTCGCCTCGCCATGCGCCGTCACCATGATGCAGGGCGTCGAATGCGTCTGTCGGATTTCGCGCAGGAAATCGAAGCCATTGTCCTTGCCGATCCAGAGATCGAGCACCACCAGATCGAACTTATCGGCGCCGAACAGCTGCAAGGCGGAGCGTTTGTCCGCCGCCTCGGTAATCATAAAGCCGTGCGCCGTCAGATATTCCCGTAACTCTGACCGAATGTCGGGATCGTCGTCGACCAGCAATACGGAAATTGAGTCTTCGCTCGCGTTTTCGCTTTCGTCATCCGACGCCACAGCGGAAGTCATGAGGTCTTCCTCCTCCCTCCGGTCCGGGCCGTGCCCCCGAGCCGTCTCTATCGCCCTCTCCGTGTCCCCACACGGATCGCGGCGCAGCTGTTGCTGACCGCTTTGTTTGTATACTGCACGTGACGACATTCGATCACAAGAACTCGATAGCATCTCGCCCTCCATAATTGGGAAATAGCGCACCCGCCGCTTCGGCGCGCGGCTTTCGCTTGCGCGCCGCCATGCGTTTATTCCTGCTTGACGAATTGGCACAGTTTTCCACAGTCGCGGCTTGCGTTTTCCACCATCTTGAACGTGGGAGTAATGAATCGGCAAAAACCGGGCACGTTATAAAGAGGCACCGATCATGGACGACAACCGCTTCGCATCCGAAGACATGATGACCCCGCTTGACGACATGCTGAGCGATCTCGCCGGCGCCGTCCGCAGTCTGAGCGATAGCGAACTCCGAGGTCTTCTCGTGGCGCTTTTGTCCGAATGGCGAGATCGCCGCAGCGAAAACAACATCACGCGTTCGAACTGACGCCGTCTTCATCTGCCGTCCGCCGTTGCGCATCGTCGCTGCGTCCTATTTTGCCTGCGCCGGTTTTGCAGGCGCCGCCGTCTTCTTGCAGGAATATCCCCAGGCCAGACTTGTCGCCAGATCGACGCTCGCGGGCAGATCGCGGATTTGAGGCTTCTGCTGCAACAGGGCGAGGAAAAGCACGCGCACTTTTTCACCGCTGGTGCCGCTGGCGGGAAGGCAGAAGGTTTGGGTCTTCAAATCCTTCCGCACCAATCCGTAATGGGCGAGATAGCCCTGAATATACGAACCGCAGATCAACAGCCGCTCGCGCTCGGCCGGCGTGATGGTTTTCGCGTTGGCGGGATTGGCGCAAACTTTTTGCAGATCGGAGCCGGTCTGGAGATAGTAGTGCTCGGCCGCCTGTGCGCCGGTGAACGTGAAAAGAGCGCCCAACGCGGCTGCTGCAATGCAATATGATATTTTCAATCTGGTCTCCTCCCTGATTTGTGTGAAACGGAAGGAGTCCCGGTCCGTTCCGTATGCCGATCAAATTATCGATCGAACACGCGAAGACTCTATCAAGCTGGATCAAACAACCTGAATGGCATTGGGTTGAGTTTTGTCGTCGATTGTGTGTCCGGGTGTTAACTCTTCCGGCGTTTCGCCGCCGCCTTGAGCGACATATTCGGCCTCAATACGATGCGCGCCTGAGGCATCACCGCCGCTGCGTTTAAAACGGTGATATCGGCGGCCTGCGCGAATGTGCCGAGAATGAGCACGGCCTCGAGCAGCGCGAAACTCGCTCCGATGCAGACCCGCGCCCCGCCGCCAAAGGGCAGATAGGCATAGCGCGGAATGTTCCGGGCTTCCTCGCCCAGAAAACGCTCCGGGTCGAAACGGTCGGCATCGCGCCAATGGCGGCGATGGCGATGCATCACCCAGGGCGAGATCAGCGCCGTGCGCCCGCCGCGCAAGGCGACGCCGCCCGGCGTCTCGTCGTCCTCGACGATCTTGCGCATGATATTGGCGACCACCGGGTAGAGCCGCAACGTCTCGTCGATCACCGCGCGCGTGTAGCGCAGGCGCGGCACGTCGTCGGCCGTGAGCGGCCGTCCGCCGGCCACCTCATCCACCTCCGCCTGAACGCGCGCCAGAGCTTCGGGATGCAGCGTCAGCAAATACCAGACCCATGCCAGCGTCGTCGCCGTCGTCTCGTGTCCGGCCAGAAGAAACGTCGCCACTTCGTCGCGCACCTGATCGACGCTCATCTCCTGTCCGTTGTCGGCGACGGCGGCATCCATCAGCCGTTTCAGCAGCGTGCTGTCATGGCCGCTCCGTCGCGCAGCCTTGATGATCTTGCGCGCGAAAATATCGAGCTCGCGCCGCCCCGGCTGCACCAGCCGTTCAATGAAGCCATCGCGCAGCATCGGCGGCAGAAAGGCCCCCGCCAGAAACATCGCCGGAAATTTGTCCAGCGTATGCGTCACGGTGTCGGCAATGCCTTCGATGTCGCCGCTCAAATCCGCGCCCAATATGCTCTCGCCGATGATCTCCAGCGTCAGCCGCGTCATCTCGCGGTCGATGGCGAAGGGCGCATTGCTGGCCAGCACGCGGTCGACGGATCGTTGCGCTGCAGCCACAAACAGCGGCGCGAAATCGCGCACGCTGGCATGCTGGAATATGGGCGCGGCGAGCTTCCTGTTGCGCCGCCATGTATCGCCCGCCGACGTCAGCAATCCCTCGCCCAACAGCGGCTTCAATATGGCGAGCTGGTTTTCATCCTTGGGATAGTTTTCGGCATTGGTAACGAGAATATGCCGTATCGCCTCCGGCTCGTTGACGAAAATCCCGCGCCCCGCGCTCGCGATGCCGACACGGAAATCCGAAAAATCCGTCTCGTACCAGAAGTCGGGAAATGACGCGATGAGATTGCCGAGAAGTTGCGGGCGCAGCACGGCGGCGGCGATCCCCGGCGCGCGGCGCGGAGCATGGGGCTTTGCCGGTATCGGCCCCGCGTCAATTCTCTTCGCGCCTTCAATCGTCATGAACCCGCTCCCGCACTGTGCCAAATTCGTCCATTCATATGGGGAAGGAGCGAGGCGTTGCGGGAGTGCCGATCAGGCCATTCGGGGGTCGATTTCGGCCAGCGCGAATTTCGTGTCTCCGTTTGCGGAACAATTCCGCACCGAAACACACAAGCCTCTACACCATTAATTAAAACGGAAGCGTAGCCTTCAGTCAGTCATCTGGATGGGAGGAGAATATGTTGAAGTCGAAATTCATTCGTGGCCTCTTGGTCACTTCCGCTGTGGCCATGCTCGCCGCGTGTTCGAGCGATGGAAACAGCAGCCTCGGCGGCGGAAGCGGTGGTGGTAGCGGCGGTGGCGGTCTGTCGTCGCTGACCTCGCAGCAGCTCGGCGTCACCGGCGACGGCGGCGCGACCGACGCTCTCGGCATCGCGTCCCTGACCGACCCGATCCTCGGCACCGACGGCTTGCTCGGTGGCGGCAGCGACGGACAGGTGGGCGGCCAGATTCCGGCCGATCAGCTCGAGCCGCTTTCGAGCCAGCTCGCGCCGATTTCCGATCAGATCGCTGCGGCTCTTCCGCTCGATACGGTTACGGGCCAGCTCCCGGCGCTCGGCGTAAACGGCGCGGACGGTCTGGTCCAGGATTTGACCGGCCAGGATCCGCTGACCGGCATCGTCGGCTCGACGGGCGTCGTCGGCGCGCTGCTCGGCGGCGGCAATGACGGCCAGCTTGGCAACATCGTTCCCGAAGGAACGATCCCCTCGCTTCCCGGCGGCAGCGATCCGACTGCGGCTCTCACAGGTCTCATCGGCGGCACGCCGCTCGCGGCCCTCACCGGCGGTGGCAGCACTTCGGACCTGACGGGTCAGCTCGGAAATGTCCCGGCTCTCGCGCAGACGGTGGTCAGCGGCGTTCAAAGCAACCCGCAAGGCGTTCTCGAAAGCGTGACGGGCGCTCTCAATCCGGCAACCGTCACCGGCCTCGTGTCGCAGGTCACCGCCGCCGTTCCGAATTGAGCCAACGATAATTCTCATCTGGAAAAGGGGTGGACATTGTCCACCCCATTTTTCGTCTGCCTACAGCATAGTAAATTGGCCTTACAAATCTGCACTGAACTCAACATCGCAGATTTGGTGAACGGTCTATTTTTCTCCCATCGCAATTCGGGAGATCGCCGTCATGCCCATTCATAAACTTCTGCTGGCCGTCAGCGTCGCCGCTCTCCTTGCCGGTTGTTCCAGCGATGGTGTGAGCGGAGTTGGCGGCGGAGGGGGAAGCGTCGGCACCACCTCGCTGGCGATCCCGCAGCAAGGCGTCACCGGCGAAGGCGGGCTCACCGACAGCCTCGGCATCGCTGCGTTGACCGATCCGATTTTGGGCACTGACGGTTCGCTCGGCGGCGGTGGCGACGGTCAGCTCGGCAGTCAGATTCCCTCCGATCAGCTTGCGCCTCTCGCTCAGGGTCTCGCGCCTGTCGTCGAGCCGCTCGCCGCCGCGCTCCCGCTGTCGCTCGTCGCCGACACCGTGCCGCCGGTGGGCCTGACGGGCGAGGGCGGTCTCCTCGATGATTTGACCGGCCTCGATCCCGTCGGCCCCTCGCTCGGCACGAATGGCCTTGTCGGCGCGGCCGCGGGCGGCGGCAATAACGGGCTTCTCGGCGCGGCCGTTCCCGAAGGTGCCGTGCCGACGCTCGGTCTCGGCGGTGCGGGCGGGCTCTCCGACGATATCGCCCATCAGGATCTCGTGACCGCACTTCTCGGCGACACGTCGCCGGTTGCGCATTTGCTCGGCGGCGGTCAGGACGGCGCGCTCGGCTCGGCTGCCGACGCCGCGCCCGATCTTCCCGTGCCCGCCGTGCCCGGCATCGGCGCGCCCGCGCATCTCGGTCTCGCCGGTGATGGCGGGCTCGTCGATGATCTGACGCAGGTTGACGTATTGACCGCCGTCCTCGGCACGGAAGGCGCGATCCCGTCCGCGCTCCAGGGCGGCAACACCGGCACGCTCGGCAACATCGTGCCGCCCGTCGATGGGTCGAGCATTCCGAGCTTGCCCGGCCTCACCGATTTGCCGGGCGTGCCCGCTCTGCCGGGTGGGTTGTCGAGCCTGACGGATGTAATCCCGTTGACGGATTTGCCCGGCACCGATTTGCCCGGCTTGCCGGCGCTGCCGAACGTACCGGCCCTCGTCCAGAATGCGCCGGCCCTTGCGACGACATTGCTCAAGGCCGTCACCACGACACCGGCTCAATAGGCGTCAGATCGTTCCGGCGAAATAAGCGCCGAACGGCGGAAACTCCACGCCGTTTCCGTTTCGCGTCGCCGTGAATCCGACAATCTCCAGAGGCTTCAGCTCCGGCGACGGAATGTCGGCGAGCCGCATCGTCTCCGCGCCGAGATTGAATACGGCGACGGCCTGCGCGCCATCCGTCCCGCGCCGGTGGATCGCCAGCAGCGGATCGTCTGTCGTGGGCATCGTCAACGTGCCTCGGCGCAGCGCCGCATTCGCCCGCCGCCAGCCGAGCAGCGCCCGCGTCGTCGCAAGGCAAGACCGCGCATCGCCCTCCTGCACATCGACGGCGCGCGCCTTATGCGCTTCGGGTATCGGCAGCCAGGGCCGCGCCGCCGTGGTGAAGCATCCATTCGGCTTGTCATGCCGCCACGGCATCGGAGTCCGCGAACCGTCGCGCCCGCGAAACTCGGGATAATAGGTAATGCCATAAGGATCGCGCATGTCGGCAAGCTCGATATCGACATCGCTGAGCCCCAGCTCCTCGCCTTGATAAAGGCAAACGCTGCCGCGCAGAAAAAACAGCAACGCCAGAGACATCTTGGCGAAAGCATCGCCGTGAGGGCCGTCCGGTTGCGGATTCCACCGGCTCGCCACGCGCGCCACGTCGTGATTGCTGAACGACCAGCAGAACCACCCCTGCCGTTCGGCCTCCATGGCGTTCTGAAGCGTGCGCTTCATCGCGGACGCCGAGAATTCGCCCTTCATCACCCCGAGCGTATAGGCCATGTTGAGCCGCTTGCCGTCGCCGCCGGTCAGCGCCTCGATGCGGTTGAACGAGCCCGGCTCGCTCGAAATCTCGCCAAGCGTCAGCCTGTCCTTATATCCGTCCATGAAAGCGCGGACGCGGCTCACCCAGGGCGTCGTCTCGGGATGCATCATGTCGTAATGATGATGCTGCATGCGGAACGGACGCAGCGGCGTTTCTCCGTCGGGTTGAATGGCGGGTGGATTGTCGCGCAGCGCCGGATCGTTCAGCATGAAATCGACCGCATCGAACCGGAAGCCGTCAACGCCGCGCCGAAGCCAGAAATTCGCGCTCTCGAACAGCGCCTCGATCACCTGCGGATGGCGCAGGTTGAGTTGCGGCTGGCTCGCCAGAAAATGATGCAAATAATATTGCCGCCGCCGCGGCTCCCAGGCCCAGGCGCTGCCGCCGAACACCGACAGCCAGTTGTTGGGCGGCGAGCCGTCCGGCCGCGCGTCGCCCCATATGTACCAGTCCGCCTCGCTGCTTTCGCGCCGCCGCCTGCTGGCTTGAAACCACGCATGCTGGTCCGACGTGTGGCTCCACACCTGATCGAGAATGATCTTGAGCCCGAGCCCATGCGCCCTCGCAACCACGCGATCGAAATCCTCGATGGTTCCAAATAGCGGATCGACGGCGTTATAGTCGGAAACGTCGTAACCGAAATCCGTCATCGGGGAGGTGAAGAAGGGCGAAATCCAGATCGCATCAACGCCAAGCGAAGCGATGTAATCGAGCTTGCCCTCAAGCCCGTTCAGATCGCCCACACCGTCGCCGTTGCTGTCGGCAAAGCTGCGCAGGTAAATCTGATAGATAACGGCGCCGCGCCACCACTCGACAGAACTATCCATATTTCCTTCCCGGAGGGCGCTTGCGACTTCAGATTAACCGCGAGTCGCGCAAGGGTTCAACCATCGCTTTCCGTCATTGCGAGCGCAGCGAAGCAATCCAGAGGCCGCAAAGACTGGATTGCTTCGGGGCTTTCAGCGCTCGCAATGACGGAAAGCAGGCGGCGAAGTCATTCGCAGACTCTTCCTTCTTTGCTGTGGTATCCAATATAAAACTCAGGGGAGGGCGCATGACCGCGATCGAAGAAAAGACATTCCGTTTCAGCGGCGCCGATGGCCACGCCGTCGCCGCCTGGCGCTGGTCGAAACCCGTGCCCACGCGCGCCGTCCTGCAAGTAGCTCACGGCATGGGCGAACATGCGCAGCGTTACAAGCTCGCGCTCGAACCTTTGATGGGTGCGGGCATCGTTATCTACGCCAACGATCATCGCGGCCACGGCCAGACCGCGCCGACGAAAAACTCCCTCGGCGACTTCGGCTCCTCGGGCTTCGCCGCGCTGGTCGACGACATGGCGCTGCTCACCGCGCGCGCCCGCGCCGAAAATCCCGGCAAGCCGCTCATCTTGCTTGGTCACAGCATGGGTTCCTTCGCCACGCAGCTTTATCTCCTCGATCATTCGCGCGACATAGACGGCGTCGTCATCTCCGGTTCCGCCGCGCTCGATCAGCTTGCCGCCGCGCTGCCGGCCGACCCCGACGCTCCCGCGCTCGAAGGTTTCAACGGCGCGTTCGAGCCCGCGCGCACGCCCTTCGACTGGCTGAGCCGCGACACAGCCCATGTGGACGCCTATATCGCCGATCCCTTTTGCGGCTTCTCCGCCTCGCCCTCGTCCATGCAATCGATGATGGGCGCACTCGTTCGCACGCTCGATCCCGGCGCGCTGGCGCAAATCCGCCGCGACCTGCCGGTCTATATTTTCTCCGGCGACAAGGACCCCGTCGGCGGTCCCGACCTCGCTTTCCTGCGCCCGCTCGCCGATCGCTACATCGCACTCGGCATGAACGTCAAAACAGACTTCTATAAAGACGGTCGCCACGAAATGCTGAACGAAACCAACCGCGATGAAGTGGTGGCGAATTTGAAAAGCTGGATCGAGAAGGTGATCTCGTGAGCGTCGCGCCCTCTCTCGCCGGATATAAAGCCGTCGGCAAAATCTACAACGCCCTGATGACCGGCCTCGTCCTCGCGCTCGTCACGCGCAAGAGCGCGGACGCCGCCGCGCAATTCGTCGAAGGCCACTTCCGCCGCCAGCATCTCGAAAAATTCCTGCCCGGCCTGAAAAAACTTGGGCTGGATGGTCTGCCCGACGCCGTCGCCTGCGCGCAATATCATTATTTCTCCAACGCGCTTGGCGGTGTCAAAACCGAATATTTCGCCGAAAGCGACCGCAAGGCGTGGGTGCGCTATCCGCCACCGCGCTGGATATGGCAGGGCGCGGCCATCTGCGCCATTCCCTCCCACGTCAACGCCGGCATGCTCCACGGCTGGCACGGCCACAACGGCGTCTCGCTCGGCAACAATCGTCTGGGCTTCGTCTGCACCGGGCAGACGGTCGACGGATCATCGGGCCTTGAAGGCTATTACTTCGACTATGGCCGCGAGATTTCTGAAAGCGAGCGCGTCCGCTTCGCCTATGACGAACCGACGCCCGACTACGACGCATCGAAAGCCCCGAAGCTCGACATGGCCGACTGGCCCGAAGAGCGTCTGAAAAAAGTCGAGCGCGCCTATGCGATGGAATATGTGCGCTCGCTGGTCCCGACCATGCTGGCGCTCTTCGGCCCCGAGGAAACCCTGAGCCATCTCGGCCACGCCGCGCGCCTCATCGGCATGCAGTTCTATGACGAAACCGCGGCCCTTCTCGGCATCGCTCCGGGCTCGCCCCGCGCCTTCGCCGATTACCTCGCGGGGCTCGCCGCCGCGCAAGGCGAGACCATCGACATCGCGGAGGAGGGCGGCGTCATCGTCCTCCGCCAATCCGGCTGGCGTCTGATGGACGGCATCGATCCGCACCCCGCCGCCTTCGATGCCTGGAACCGCCTCTGGGAAGGCGCACTCGCTGTCCACAACCGCCGCCTGAAACTCGTCACGACACGGACGAGTGACGCGATCGAGTGGCGCGTGGCGTCTTGACCTTCGGATCGCCGATATAATCGATGAAAGCCCGCAGCGGGGCGGGCATCAGCTTCCGGCTCGCATAATAAAGAAACGGCCCGGAAAAAGGCTGCGACCAGTCTTCGAGCACGGCAACCAGTTTTCCGCGCGCGATCTCCGGCCCGAGAAATTCCTCGAAACTGTGAATGAAGCCGAGCCCGGCAATGGCGGCGGAAATTTCCATCCTTGCCGTCGTCGCGACCAGCGGCCCCGTCGGCGCAATCCGCACGATCTTGCCCTTGCGCTCGAATTCCCATCCCGCCGTCGCGCCGCTCGCAAAGCGATGGCGGACGCAGGCATGGTTCAGTAAATCTTTCGGGTGTTGCGGCACGCCATGCGCCTTCAGATAGGCGGGCGACGCCGCCACGATGAAGCGTTGCGTGCGCGGACCGATGGGCACCGCGATCATGTCCTGCTCCAGCCGCTCATCGTAACGCACGCCCGCATCGAACCCCGCCGCCAGTACATCGACGAAACTGTCTTCCGCCGTCACTTCCAGCGTCACGCCGGGATTGGCTTTGAGAAACCCGTTCGCAATCTCCGGCAGAATGCTCATGGCGACGATCACCGGCACATTGAGCTTCAGCGTCCCCGTCGGGCTGTCGCGAAACCCGTTGACGACATCGAGCGCCGCCGCGACTTCGCCAAGCGCCGGCTCCAGCCGCTCCAGCAGCCGTGCCCCCGCATCGGTCAGCGTCACGCTGCGCGTCGTCCGGTTGAGCAGCCGCACCCCCAACCGCGCTTCGAGCCTGCGCACGGCCTCGCTCAGCGTCGAGGCCGAGACGCCGCGAGGGGACGCCGCCCCGCGAAAGCTCCGCGCCCGCGCCACGGCGGCAAAGGCGTCGAGATCGGCCAGATCAAGTTCATTCACTGTGCGAATTCCCGTACAACCCGTCCACAAAATACCGGATTATCGAACGCCCCGCCAGCGCGCATATTCTCCCCATCGACCATCAACTCAGGAATACCCGTCATGGAACAGCGCCAACTCGGAAAAACCGGCCCCTCCGTCTCCGCCCTCGGCCTCGGCGCCATGGGCATGTCGGGCATGTACGGCCCTTCCGACCGCGCCGAAAGCATCGCCACGATCCACGCCGCGCTCGACGCGGGCGTGACGCTGATCGACACCGGCGATTTCTACGGCATGGGCCACAATGAAATGCTGATCGGCGAAGCGCTGAAAGGCGTTGCCCGCGACAAGGCCGTCATCAGCGTCAAGTTCGGCGGCTTGCGCGATCCGGCGGGCGGCTGGATCGGCTTCGATACGCGCCCGTCGGCGATGAAAAACTTCCTCGCCTATTCGCTCCAGCGCCTCGGCCTCGACTACATCGACATCTATCGTCCGGGGCGCCTCGATCCGAACGTCCCCATTGAAGACACCATCGGCGCGATGGCCGAGATGGTGAAGGCCGGTTACATCCACCATATCGGCCTCTCCGAAGTCGGCGCCGACACGCTCCGCCGCGCCGCCGCCGTCCACCCGATCTGCGATCTGCAAATCGAATACTCGCTGATCTCGCGCGGACCGGAAGAGAAAGTCCTCCCCGCCGCCCGCGAACTCGGCATCGCCATCACAGCCTACGGCGTCCTCTCGCGTGGCCTCATCAGCGGCCATTGGCAACAAGGCGCGGGCGCGACACCGGGCGACTACCGTACCCACAGCCCGCGCTTCCAGAGCGAAAACGTCGCCGCAAACCTCGCCCTCGTCGAAGCGTTGCGCAAAGTCGCGGACGGCCTCAAGGCCACCGTCGCGCAAGTCGCCATCGCCTGGGTCGCCGCGCAAGGCAAGGACATCATCCCCGTCATCGGCGCCCGCCGCCGCGACCGCCTCGCCGAAGCCCTCGGCAGCGCGAACGTCAAACTCACCCCCGCCGATCTCGCCGCCATTGAACGCGCCGTCCCAAAAGGCGCGGCGGCAGGCGACCGCTACCCGACAATAATGATGGCGATGCTCGACAGCGAAAAGTGAAGCGCCAAAAATAAACCGTCATTGCGAGCGCAGCGAAGAAATCCAGAAGCCATACGGCAAAGACTGGATTGTTTCGTCGCTGCGCTCCTCGCAATGACGACTTTCCAAACAAGCTCCAAAAATTTCTCCCCTAGGGAGCGGACGCAGCCCGCGTCTCGAAGGACGCGCAGAAATATCAAGTCCACTCCGGCCGCTTCCCCTTCTCCGCAAACTCCGTCATCAGCGCCGCATAATCCTCCATCGTCGGAAACCCCTCGTAACTATGCGCCACGGGTAAATTCACCCAGGGCAGCTTCTCCCCCACGCAGCTTTCAATGAACGGCTCAAACCATGTGGCGTCATCCAGCATCGTCGCGCGCAGATTGACGAAAGGCGAACTGTCTCTGAGGCGCGTGAAAATCCAGCTCATGCAATGCGGACAGAAATAATGCACCGGATAGCCGCGCATCCCGCCGACCACCGGCTCGCCCTGCGTGATCTCGAACGCGTCCTTCGGCACAAGCACGCTCAGCGAATAGGCGCTCGCCGTCATCTTCTGACAGCCGACGCAATGACACGCCATCGTCACCACCGGCGGCGCGCCGATCTTTATTCGCACCTGCCCGCAACGGCACCCGGCCTCCCAGGGCAAATTCCAGTCGTTCATCGCTCATCCTCATTCCATTGCTTCGCCCGAGGTTACACCGTTCGGCGCTGTCGCGTCTTGCGCCCATCCAGTCGCGCGCCGAGCCATGTTTCAATTTCGGCGAAATCCGTGCTGTTGCCGTCGAGCAGCCGTTGCAACAGCGTCCCCATCACCAGACACAGCACCGGCGTCGCGTTTTCCGCGCCGACGAGATCGGCGACGACCCGCCGATAGCGGTGATTGGCAAGCCGCATGTTGGGATCGCGCGCCACCTGCTTTGTCGTGCGCCCCCGCAGATAATCGAGCAGCAGCGGCAGGTCGCGCCTGAAATCGCCTTCCAGCGTTTCGGCAATCTCCCGCAGCGCCTTTGCTTGCGCCTTGGGCCGGGCAGGGGCGGCGGGCTTTCGCGCTGCGGTGGCGTCGAGCCCCACGCCCGTCACCCGCTCCGTGCAGGCTGCGAACAAAGCCTGCTTGCTTGGAAAATAGTGATAGAGCGCACTCTTCGACAAACCTGTGTCTTCCGCGATTTGCCGCATCCCGACGCCATTGAAGCCGTGCTTGCGGAAGACCGCGACGGCCTTTTCCGCAATCTCCGTCCGGTAACGGTTGTGATCGACAATCTTCGGCATGGTTCTCGTCTTGCTCGCCAATGTTTGACCGGTCGACCGGCTTTTTCTATTTTAGTCCGATTGGTCTAAAAAACAATTGCGAAGGACAGGTCATGGCTGAAAACGACGCCCGCATCGAATGGAGCTATACGACTAAGCCGGAGTTTTTCATGGGTGCCGACGCCACGTCCGCCGAAAAAGCCTGGGCCCTGTGCGCGGCAGCCGCCGCTCCCGTCTTGCTCTATGCGCTGGCATGGAGAGGACAGGTCGATTGGGCGCTCTGGCAATGGGCGTTGGCCGTCCTTCTTGCCATCGACATCGCGGGCGGCGTTGTCGCAAACGCCTTGAGCGCGCTGAAGCGGCTCACCTTCTCTCCGCCCAATCCCGCTGACGGCTGGGCGGTGCGTCTCGTCAAGCGCCGTCCGCTGCTTTTCCCGCTGGCGCATGTCCATCCGCTTCTTCTCGCCTGGGCCTTTGGCGGCAGCGCGGTTTTCGGTGCGGTCTGGTACGCTGCGCCGATCCTTTCTCACATGCTGATCCATCGCTTGCCGCTTTATCTGCATCGTCCCGCCGCGCTGGGTCTGATCGCGGCGGCATTTCTGGTCAGCCTCTACGTCATCGGAGCGCCGCGCGGCTTTGAATGGTTCGCACCGCTTTTCATGCTGAAACTTGTCTATGGACATGCCGTCAGGGAGGAGCCCTACGCGCCGCCTTCACGTCGAATTTGACAAAGTTCTATTTTGGAACTTACATGGCGCGATCATCAAAGAGCGCCGGAGCTGCCCATGCCCGCCAAACGAAACGCCACTGTCGCCGTCATCGGCGCGGGCGACTATATCGGCGGGGCGATTGCAAAAAAATTCGCCGCCGAAGGCTACACCGTCTTCGCCGGTCGCCGCACGGCGGACAAGCTCAGCGTCCTGAAAACCGAGATCGAAGCGGCTGGCGGCGCGTGCGAAACGCGTGGCCTCGATGCGCGCAAGGAAGATGAAGTCACCGCCTTCCTCGCCGCCGCCGACGCTCATGCACCGCTCGAAGTCGTGATTTTCAATGTCGGCGCCAACGTCAATTTTCCACTGCTCGACACGACCGAACGCGTTTTCCGCAAGGTCTGGGAAATGGCCTGCTATTCCGGCTTCCTCGCGGGCCGCGAAGCCGCGCGCCTGATGCTGCCGCGCGGGCAGGGCTCCATCTTCTTCACCGGCGCGACCGCGAGCTTGCGCGGCGGCGTTGGTTACGCCGCTTTCGCCTCCGCCAAATTCGGCCTCCGCGCCGTCGCGCAAAGCATGGCGCGTGAACTCGGTCCCAAAAACATCCACGTCGCCCATCTCATCATCGACGCGGGCGTCGATACCGCCTTCGTCCGCGACCGCATCCGCGCAGCGCAGGGCGAAGACGCGGTGAAAAACCTGCCGGCCGACCGGCTGATGAACCCGTCCTCCATCGCCGACACTTACTGGCAATTGCACCAGCAGAAGCGCGATGCCTGGACGCATGAACTCGATATTCGTCCTTATGGGGAACAATGGTAATGACAAACATAAAAGTGGAACACCACTTCGATTTCGGCAGCCCGAATTCCTACATGGCCTGGAAGGTCATCCCGGACATCGAGAAGCGCACCGGCGTCACCTTCGAAAACGTGCCGGTCCTTCTCGGCGGCGTTTTCAAGCTCACCGGCAACCAGCCGCCCATGATCGCCTTCGGCAACATCAAGAATAAACCCCAATACGACATGATCGAGATGCAGCGTTTCATCGCGCGCCACAAGCTCGACAAGTTCAAGTTCAACACGCATTTTCCGGTCAACACGGTTCAGATCATGCGCGGCGCCGTCGCCACCGAGATGGATGGCGTGTTGCCGAAATATATGGACGTGGTCTTCCGCGCCATGTGGGAAGACAGCCTGAAGATGGACGACGCCGACGTCATCCGCGCCACGCTTGATGCAGGCGGTCTCGACGGCGCGCGCGTCCTCGCCCGCATTCAGGATCAGGACGTGAAGGACAAGCTCATCGCCAATACCTCGATGACCGTCGAGCGCGGCTCCTTCGGCGCGCCGACATTCTATGTCGGCAAGGAAATCTTCTTCGGCAAGGACCGCCTCCGCGATCTGGAAGAAGAGATCGTAGCCGCCAAGGCCCGCTAAAACTTCTGTGTCATCCCGGCCTTGTGCCGGGATCCAGGGGCTGCAAATGCTGAATTCGCCGTTCCTGGACCCCGGCACAAGGCCGGGGTGACATCATTTTTGCGGAACGCGCGCCATCTTGCCGACGCCCACCGAACCTCTATCATCCCCCTAAACATCAGGGAGGATGACCAAATGCCCCTCCCGAACGAAGAGAGGGAGCAGACAATGAATGACCCCGAAATCGGCGCGATCCGCGACTTCCTTGCCAATTCCGGCTTCTCGGAAGACACGGCCGAACTCCGCAAGGCCTATGACGCGATGGGCGACACATTCCCCACCGCCGCCGACGTCATCATCGAAAAAATCAAGGCGAACGGCGTTCCCGCCGAATGGTCCTCAACCCCCGGCGCGGCGTGCGATCGGGTCATCATGTATATGCATGGCGGCGGCTATGTGATCGGCTCCATTGCGAGCCATCGCCACCTTGTCACGGAACTGGGCCGCGCCGCCGGAACCCGCGCGCTCTCGCTCGATTATCGTCTGGCCCCGGAACATCCCTTTCCCGCCGCCGTTGACGACGCGCTGGCCGGATACCGCTTCCTGCTCGCCGAAGGCTTCGAGCCCGGCAACATCGCCATCGCGGGCGACAGCGCGGGCGGCGGTCTCACCGTCGCGACGCTTCTCGCCATCCGCGAGGCGGGCCTGCCGCAACCCTCCATGGGCTTCTGCATTTCCCCCTGGGTCGATCTCGAAGCCATCGGCAATTCCATGACCACGCAAGCCGCCCGCGACCCGATGGTTCAGAAGGAAGGTCTTCTCGGCATGGCGGCGGCTTATTTGAATGGCGGCAGCGCCCGTAATCCGCTCGCCGCGCCGATCCATGCAAACTTCACCGGGCTCGCGCCGCTGCTCATTCAGGTCGGCGCGTCGGAAACCCTGCTCGACGATTCAACGCGTCTCGCCAGTGTCGCGGGCGCGGCCGACGTCGAGGTCAATCTCCAGATCTGGCCCGAGATGATCCACGTCTGGCACTTCTTCCACCCCATGCTCGCCGCCGCCCGCCGCGCCATCCTCGGCGCCGGCGAAACGATCTCCAAAGCGATGGACCGCAGCGTCCCGGTGAAGAAGGTCGCGGAATAATATTCCAAAAATAATGCTGTCATCCCGGCCTTGTGCCGGGATCCAGGGGCGTCAAATGCTGAGCAAGCGGCTCCTGGACCCCGGAATAAATCCGGGGTGACAGATTTTATTTCTGGAGAAACCCCGCAAACGTATCGCCCACCTTCCCGCCGCTCATCTGGTCGAGCACCGCCGCCGTATCCAGCGCCTCGAACACTTCGCGGATGCCCTCCGCGCCGCCGCGCGCAAACAGCGTGTACTCATTCTCATACATGCCACCGCTGGCCCGATACCGCGCCCGATAGATGAATCGCACCGCGCTCAAACGCTCATCCCCGATCTCGTCGAGAATCTCGACCGTGCAATCGGGATGATACGTCTCGTTCCAGACGCCGGTGTTGAAAGCGACGACGGCCTCCAAGCCTTTCATCGGGCGAGGGAAGGGTAGTGACGCCGACAGGCTCCACTCGATCTCCGGCGCGTACATCGCCTTCATCTTGTCCACATCGCCGAAAGCCGAAACGAGCCGTCCCGCAGGCGTCCGTGCCACCATCTCTCAATCCTCCCTCAATCCAAAATCATCCCGATCGAACCGACAATGGCGCGGGGGTTCGTCGCCTTGCGCGCCGCACCCGCAAACAATCCCTTCTCCAGCGGCTCCTCCAGCATCACCGTGATCGTCTGCACGAAATGCGGCAGCATGTCCGCCGACGCCCATGTCGGATGCGGACGCGTGGCGTCCGTCAGCGCCGCCTCGCGCATCGACAGCACCGCGCTCAAATATCCGCCCATGAAAACGAAACGCTGGTTCTTCGCCGTCGCCGGCATGTCGGGCATCAGGCGGCGCAAATGATCGAGCGCGCGCAGGTAGCCAGAATTCCAGCGCTTCTCCAGCGCATCCATGAACAGCGCCCGATGATTGAGCGTCAGCGTCGCGATGAACCGCAGATAAGTATCTTCCTCGTCCTCCGTCTCGCCCAATCCGATGGAGGGATAAACCAGCGCCTCGACAACATCGCGCACCCGCTTCGGTCCGCCCGCCGCTTCGAGCGCGTCGAGAAACGCATTGCGTCGAATGTCGATGAGCTTCGCCCCATCCGCCACCAGTTCGCGCACCAGCGCTTCCTTGGTGCCGAAATAATAGGTAAGCGAACCGTGGTTTTTCTGTTCCGCCGCCTCGACGATCTCGCGCACACTGACGCCGTCGATGCCGCGAATGGCGAAAAGCCGCCGCGCCGCCAGCTTGATCTGCTCGCGCGTATGTCCGCGTTCTTTCCCTTGCGTCTTCGTCATGCATAAAAGAATGCCTTGCACTCCAGCAACGGTCAATTACAATTATCCAAACGACCTAATTACAAAAACGTCAGGGAGCTTTCCATGTCCGAACTCGATTTCACCGGAAAAACCGTTCTCGTCGTCGGCGGATCGAGCGGCATCGGCAACGGCATCTCGCATGCCTTCAAAGATAAAGGCGCGAAGGTCCACGTCTGGGGCACGCGCGCCAAGGCGTCCGATTATTCCGCCGCCGAAGGCAGCGACATGACCGGCCTCCACTACGACCGCATGGACGTCTCCGACTTCGCGGCAATCGAAAAATACGATGCGCCCTTCAAGTCTCTCGACGTCCTCGTGCTGAGCCAGGGCACGGTCATCTACCAGCGCGGCGAATTCAAGATGGACGGCTTCCAGAAAGTCATGGACGTCAACATCAACAGCCTCATGGCCTGCGCGATCAAATTCCATCCGCTGCTCGCCGCCTCCAAAGGCGCGCTCATCACGGTCAGTTCCACCGCCGCCTTCCACTCGACGCGCGGCAACCCGGCTTACAACGCGTCGAAAACCGGCGCGGTCGGCCTCACGCGAACATTGGCCGAGGCTTGGGCAAAAGACGGCATCCGCGTCAACGGCATCGCGCCCGGCCTCGTCGATACGAAACTGACGAAAGTCACGACCGAAAATCCCGAGCGCCTCGCGGGCTCCATTCAGGGCATCCCGATGCGCCGCCTCGGCACGCCGCAGGACATGGCGGGCGTTGCCTTGTTCCTCGCCTCGCCGCTCGCCTCTTACGTGCTGGGTCAGACGATCCCCGTCGATGGCGGCCTCATTCTTTGAAATTTGAAAATCAGTAAACGGAGCAATAAAATGGCCTGGGATTTTGAAACCGACCCTGCCTTCCAGAAGGACCTCGACTGGATCGCGGAATTCGTCCGCACCGAAGTCGAGCCGCTCGATCACGTTCTGGGCTCGCCCTATGACGTGAAGAACCCCAACAACATCAAGCTCGTCCGCCCGCTGCAAGCCAAGGTCAAGGCGCGCAAGCTCTGGGCCTGCCATCTCGGGCCCGAACTCGGCGGTCAGGGCTATGGTCAGGTCAAGCTCGCGCTGATGAATGAAATTCTCGGCCGCTCGCATTTCGCGCCCACCGTCTTCGGCTGTCAGGCGCCCGACACCGGCAATGCAGAAATCCTCGCCCATTACGGCACGCCCGAACAGAAGAAGCGCTATCTCCAGCCGCTTCTCGACAATGAGATCGTCTCCTGCTTCTCGATGACCGAGCCGCAAGGCGGCGCCGATCCGCTGATCTTCACGACGACGGCCGTGCGCGAAGGCAATGAATGGGTCATCAACGGCGAGAAGTGGTTCTCGTCCAACGCGAAACATGCCGCCTTCTTCATCGTCATGGCGATCACCGAGCCGAACGCAGCCCCCTATCAGCGCATGTCGATGATTATCGTCCCGGCTGAAACGTCCGGCATCGAGATCATCCGCAATGTCGGCTTCGGCGCGGAAGGCGAGGGCAGCCACGCCTATATCCGCTACACCAATGTCCGCGTGCCGCTCGATCACATTCTCGGCGAACCCGGCGGCGCTTTCGTCGTCGCGCAGGTCCGCCTCGGCGGCGGTCGCATCCACCACGCGATGCGCACCATTGCGGACGCAAAGAAAGCCTTCGACATGATGTGCGAACGCGTCATCTCGCGCGACACGCAAGGCTCCAAACTGTCTGAAAAACAGATGGTGCAGGAAAAAATTGCCGATAGCTGGGTCGAGATCGAACAGTTCCGCCTGCTCGTGCTGCGCACCGCATGGCTGATCGACAAACACAAGGACTATCGCGTCGTCCGCAAGGACATCGCGGCGGTGAAAGCCGCCATGCCGAAAGTCCTCCACGATGTCGCCGCCCGCGCGCTGCATTTGCACGGCTCGCTCGGCCTTTCGAACGAAATGCCCTTCACCGGTCAGGTCATTTCGTCCTTCTTCCTTGGCCTCGCCGACGGTCCGACCGAAGTCCATAAGGTGACGGTCGCCAAACAGGTCTTGCGCGAATATCGTCCGTCGAACGAGCTCTTCCCGTCCTATCATCTCCCCAACGTACGCAAACACGCGATGGAGAAATATGGCGACCAGATCGAAGACCTCGACCACGTCGCTTAACCGTCATTGCGAGGAGCGCAGCGACGAAGCAATCCAGTCTTCCTCTGTGGCTTCTGGATTGCTTCGCTCCGCTCACAATGACGAAAGAAAAGAACGGGAGGAGAAAATCATGACTGACAACAGCCGATCCGTAGCGGGCCTCACCGCCCTCGTCACAGGTGCTGCCAGCGGCATGGGCCGCGCCACCGCCGAAGTCTTCGCCGCCGAAGGCGCGAATGTCGCGGTGACGGATTACACGCTCGAAGGCGCGGAAAAAGTCGCCGCCGCCATCACCGCCAAAGGGGGCAAGGCGAAGGCATGGAAGCTCGATGTCGGCGACAAGGCCGACATCGAAAAGACCGTTGCCGAAATCGCGGCGCATTTCGGCGGCCTCGACGCCGTCGTCAACAATGCGGGCATCTCCGGCTTCACCCAGATCGACAATGAAGGTTACGACGAACTCTGGGAGCGCATGGTCCGCGTCTGCCTCACCGCGCATCAGCGCATCATACGCGCCGCGCTGCCGCATCTGCGCAAATCGAAAAGCCCCCGCATCGTCAACATCGCCTCGACGGAAGCGCTCGGCGCCACCGCTCTCGACAGCGCATATTCGGCCGCGAAAGCGGGCGTCACGGGCCTCACCCGCGCGCTCGCCGTCGAACTCGGCAAGGAAGGCATCACGGTCAACTGCGTCTGCCCCGGCCCGATCACCACCGGCATGACGCAGGGCATTCCCGACGACCAAAAGGAAATCTACGCCAAACGCCGCACCGCGCTCCGCCGCTACGGACGCCCGGAAGAAGTCGCGCACATAACAGTGAGCCTCTGCATGCCCGCGGCAAGCTACATCACCGGCGTCACCATTCCCGTCGACGGCGGCCTGATGGCCCGGAATGCTTGAGACCTACGCCCTTCCTTAATTCCCTCCCCCCGAGGGGGAGGGCTAGGGAGGGGGGCCAGAGACAAAACTCTGACGCAGTCAGTCCATATCTACTGCTGCATCCCCCACCCAGGAAATCCGCAAACGCGAATTTCCTGACCTCCCCTCAAGGGGGAGGTTGAAGTGAAGTTAAACTCGGCCTCCCCTCTAAGCCCCTCCCCCTCGTGGGGAGGGGTTGGGGTGGGGGGTGGAAAGCAAAGAATCTCTGACGCAGTCAGTCCGCATCCGCGAGAACCAAAAATGAAAGCTCTCCTCTATCAAGGCCCGCGCAACATCGCTTACGAGTCCTTCGACGATCCGAAGCTCGCCGCCGACACCGACGCCATCGTCAAGATGGACAAATGCGGCATCTGCGGCAGCGATCTGCACATCTATCACGGCGAAGGTTTCAGCCCCGATCTCGGCTTCTGCGTCGGCCATGAAGCGGTCGGCGAAGTCGTCGAAGTCGGACGCGGCGCGCGCCGCCTGAAAGTCGGCGACAAGGTGATGCTCTCCGCTGCCGTCGGTTGCGGCTCTTGCGTCAACTGCCTCGCGGGCAATATCAATCATTGCCTCTCCGGCGGCGCGGGTTGCTACGGTCTCAGCCACCGCCTCGAAGGTTGTCAGGCCGAAGGTATCCGCGTGCCGATGGCCGATTTCAACGCCTTTCCGATCCCGGAGGGCATCACCACCGATCAGGCGCTGATGCTCACCGACAATCTGCCGACCGCATGGTTCGGCTGCGTCAACGCCAACATCCGTCCGGGCGCGAAGGTCGGCGTCGTCGGCCTCGGCCCCATCGGCCTGATGGCCGTGCAAAGCTGCTTCATCCTCGGCGCATCGGAAGTCTTTGCGATCGACCTCGTGCCCGAACGCCGCGCCATCGCCGCAACGCTGGGCGCAACCCCGGTCGACGGCGCGAACGCGCTCGAAACCATCGCGGCGGCGACAAAGGGGCAGGGCCTCGACAGCGTCGTCGAAGCCGTCGGCGCGGATGCCACGATCAAAATGGCGATCATGCTCGCCGGCAAGCGCGGCCACGTTTCGGCCATCGGCGTCAACCAGACGCGCGACTTCGCTTTCCCCATGGGCCTCGCCTTCATGAAGGGGCTGACGTTCCACATCGGCACCTGCTCGGTGCAATCGCACTGGCCGGACCTGATCCCGCTGATCCGCAGCGGCCGTCTCACGCCGGAAAAATTCATCACCCACGAGTTGAGCTTGTCGCAAGGTGCAGAGGCCTATCGCCTCTTCGACGCCAGACAAAAGGGCGCACTGAAAACAGTGATGGTGCCGTAACTAAACCCGCTCCCTGAAAGCCCTCCCCCCTTGAGGGGGAGGGTTGGGTGGGGGGTACGAAAGCAAAACCCTGACGCAGTCAGTCCATATCTTCTTCAGAGACCCCCACCCAAGAAATCCGCTTTGCGAATTTCTTGACCCCCCCTCAAGGGGGAGGTGAAAGAAAACAGAACGGTAACGCCCATGTCCCTCGAATCCTGGACCGACCTCGTCAACCTCGACGCCCTCCGCGACTGGATGGACGAGGAACATCTCCAATCCGGCCCGCTGGAAAACGTCACCGCGCTTGCTGGCGGCACGCAGAACATCCTGCTGAAGTTCAATCGCGGCCCGCGCGAATTCGTACTTCGCCGCCCGCCGCACCGCCCGCATATGAACGGCAGCGAGACGATGCGCCGCGAAGCCCGCGTGCTGGCCGCGTTGAAAGGCAGCGACGTGCCGCATCCCGGATTGATCGCCGCCTGTCCGCGCGAAGACGTGCTGGGCGCGGCTTTCTACCTGATGGAGCCCGTCGACGGCTTTAACCCCACGGTCGGCCTGCCGAAGCTCCACGCCTCCGACGCGAACGTCCGCAGGCGGATGGGTTTCGCCATAGCCGACGGCGCCGCCGCCCTTGGCCGCGTCGATTACATCGCGGCCGGCCTCACTGATCTGGGCAAGCCCGAAAACTATCTCGAACGTCAGGTTGCGCGCTGGCGCGGCCAGCTCGAAAGCTATAGCGAATATGAAGGCTGGGCAGGCCCCGCCGAAATTCCGGGCGTCGAGCGCGTCGCCAACTGGCTCGACGCCAACCGCCCGAAGTCGTTCAAGCCCGGCATCATCCACGGCGACTATCATCTGGCGAACGTCATGTACCGTTTCGACGGCCCCGAGCTTGCCGCCATCGTCGATTGGGAACTCACCACCATCGGCGATCCGCTGCTCGATCTTGGCTGGCTCATGGCGACATGGCCCGATGCGGAAGGCCGCGGCAGCACCGGCTCGGTCGGCGTGCAGCCCTGGGACGGCTTCCCGAAAATCGAAGACCTCATCGCTCGCTACGCCGAAGGCACGACGCGCGACCTCTCCGCAATCGAATGGTACGGCGTGCTCGCCTGCTACAAACTCGGCATCATCCTCGAAGGCACCAACGCCCGCGCGGCGGCAGGCAAGGCCCCCCGCGAAACCGGCGACATGCTCCACGCCTCGACAATGGGCCTCTTCCGCCGCGCACTGGGCTGGATCGAGAAGTAATCCGAAGCAGGAGCGCCCTTAAATCCCCTCTCCCCTTGAGGGAGAGGGAGGGACCCGCGCAAAGCGCGGGAGGGTGAGGGGGCTTCTTCATAAGACTCTTCACACGAACAACCACTGACATTCCTGTCCGTCATTGCGGGCGCTAGCTAAGTAATCCAGCCCGCCGCTACGTTCTAGATTGCCGCGGCCCTTCGGGCCTCGCAATGACGACTGGAACCCATTGAACCCCACCTCCGTCCTTGTCAGACTTCTCCCAACAAGAATTCTGAAACCGGGAGGAACGGAACATGGGACTGAAAACAAAAGCCCAATATGTCGAGAGCCTGCGCGACGGCCGCGAGAATTTCTGGAACGGCGAACGCATAGACGACATCACCACGCATCCACGTTTCCGCGTACCGATCAACGTCGGCTCCAGCGATTACGATTACGACAATCCCGAGCGCCGCGACATCATCATCTACAAGACGGAGGAGGGCGATCTCGCTCATCGCGTCTATCAGGTGCCGCGTTCCGAAGGCGATCTGAACAAGCGCATGCAGCTTCTGCGCAACATGTCGATCGTCGGCGGCGTCACCGGTGTTTTCATGGCGTTGCTGCAAGTGGTCGATCCGCTGCGCAAGGTCAATCCGCAATATGCCGACAATATCGAGCGCATGTACAAGCACGCGCGCAAGCACGATCTCCGCGCCGCCGAAGTCATCACCGACGCGAAGGGCGACCGTTCGCGCAAGGCCCATGAGCAGGACGACCCGGACCTCTATCTCCGCATCGTCGAGCGGAATAAAGACGGCATCGTCGTGCGCGGCGCGAAGCTCCATATCTCGGCGGCTGCGCTGGTGCATGAGCTTGTCGTCATGCCGACCAAGGCGATGAACGAAGACGAGAAGGATTACGCCGTCGCCTTCTCGATCCCGACCAACGCCAAGGGCGTCAAGATCATCAACCGGTCTTTCGCCGCACCGGACCTCAACGAATTTGACTATCCGGCCTCGTCCCATCATTCGATGCCGGAAGGCTTCGTCGTCTTCGACGATGTGCTTGTGCCCTGGGATCGCGTCTTCCTCGCGGGCGAGTGGCAGCT
>DASYEM010000011.1:0-32494 GCA_036499025.1 Parvibaculum sp.
CCCTGGAAATGCCGACCGGCGCGATGACCGGAATGATGTCGGAAGCGATGATCGTCTTCAGGATTTCCGGGTTGATGCTTTCCGGCTCGCCGACGAAACCGAGATCGAGGATTTTCTCGATGTTGGATTCAGGATCGTGGACCTTCTGCGTCACTTTCCGGGCGACGATGAGGTTTCCGTCTTTGCCCGAAAGGCCGATGGCCCGTCCGCCCGCCTGATTGAGCTGGGCGACGATCTGCTTGTTGATGGAGCCCGCCAGCACCATCTCGACGATCTCGACGGTCGCCTTGTCGGTGATGCGGAGCCCGCCGGAAAATTCGCTCTTGATGCCGAGCCGCGTCAGCATGGCGCCGATCTGCGGGCCGCCGCCGTGAACGACGATGGGATTGAGGCCGGATTGTTTGAGCAGCACGATGTCGCGAGCAAACTCCGCGCCCAGCGCCTCGTCACCCATGGCGTGACCGCCATATTTCACGACGATGGTGCGCTTGTCGTAACGCTGCATGAAGGGAAGGGCTTCGGACAGAACGCGGGCGCGCTCCATATCCTTGGCGTCGTCGACCGGATTATGTGACGGATGACCCGACATGAAGCGTTCTTCCCCTGGGCATTCCGCCCGTTATTCCGATGGGGCTTTATAGCGGAAGGCCTCCGGGTCTGCCAGCGAGGCGATTTCGGCGCGGAGTTCCGCAATGCCCTCGCCCTTGACCGATGAGGTCGCGATGACCATCGGATGGGCGGCGACGTGGCGGCGAATGCCCTCGCGCACCTCTTCGATGCGGGGCTCGACTTCGGAGGCTTTGAGCTTGTCGGTCTTGGTCAGCACCACCTGATAGGAGACGGCGGTGGTGTCGAGGAGCTTCATCACCTCGTGGTCGCTGTCTTTCAGCCCGTGGCGCGCATCGATCAGCACCAGCACGCGTTGCAGCGCGACCCGGCCTTGCAGATAGGCCATGACGAGCTTCGTCCATTGCTCGACGCGGCTCCGCGTCTCGCGTGCATAGCCATAGCCGGGCAGATCGACCAGCGTCAGGGCGGGGTAGCCCTTGGGGCCGAGCGCGAAGAAATTGAGCTCCTGCGTCCGGCCGGGCGTGTTCGAGGTGCGCGCCAGCGTGTTGCGCCCGGTGAGCGCGTTGACGAGGCTCGACTTGCCGACATTGGAGCGGCCGGCAAAGCAGATTTCCGGCGCGCCGGGCGGCGGCAGGTTTTCGACGCTGGTCGCCCCGCGCACGAAATCGCAAGGCTGGGCAAAGAGCCAGCGCCCGGCTTCGAGATCGCCTTTCAGCAGACCCTTGCCCTCAAGGGCGGCTTTGGCGGCGTTCTCCGCGTCGCGGCTTTCGTCTTCGCCCATCGCGGTCACTTGTCGCCGTCGGCGGGCGCTTTCCTGAACAGTTTTTCAAGGCCGAGATTGCTGAAGATTTCGATCGGCACGCCCTGGCGGCGCATGATGACGCCCTGTTGCAGAACCGACAGCGTGTTGTTCCAGGCCCAGTAGATGACGAGGCCGGCGGGGAAGCCCGCGAGCATGAAGGTGAAGAGCACCGGCATCCACATGAAGATCTGCTGCTGGATCGGATCGGACGGCGCGGGGTTCATGCGCTGCTGCACGAACATCGTGAAGCCCATGATCAGCGGCCAGAGGCCGAGCAACAGGAAGTGGCCGATGACCGGCACGCTGGACGGATCCCAGGGAATGAGGCCCATCAGATTGAAGATCGTCGTCGGATCGGGCGCGGAGAGATCGTGGATCCAGCCGAAGAACGGCGCGTGGCGCATTTCGATGGTGACGAAGAGCACCTTGTAGAGCGAGAAGAAGACCGGGATCTGGATCACGATCGGCAAACAGCCCGCGATGGGGTTCACCTTTTCGCGCTTGTAGAGCTCCATGATCTCTTGCTGCTGCTTCATCTTGTCGTCTTTGTAGCGCTCGCGCATCGCTTCCATCTGCGGCTGCAGCTTCTTCATCTTGCTCATCGACTCGTAAGAGCGATTGGCGAGCGGGAAGAAGGCGAGCTTGATAAGCACCGTCATGATGAGAATGGCGATGCCGAAATTGCCGACTTCGCGCGCGATGAGATCGATGCCCTTGAAGACGGGCTGCGTCAGGAACCAGAAATAGCCCCAGTCGATCAGCAGATTGAAACGATAGATGCCCGCGTCGCGATAACCGTCGATGACCTTCGACACTTTCGCGCCGGCAAACAGACGGTTCGTCACCGTCGTCGCGGAGCCCGGCGCAATGGTGAGCGCCTCGTAGCGGTAATCCGCCTGGAAGCCGTCATGCTTGGGGTCCTGCACGGGGCTTGGCGTCGCGCTGAAGCGGGCGACGAATTTCTGACCGGCTTGCGGAATGAGCGCCGAGGCCCAGTATTTGTCGGTGATGCCGAGCCAGCCTTCGCTGTCCGAGATCGACTTGTTGACGACGTCCTTGATCGCGGCGGCGTATTTGATCGCCTCTTCGCCGTTTTCCTTGAACTCGCCGATGAAGCCTTCATGCAGGATGTAGAAGGGCTTCAGCTCCGACTGTCCGGTGCGCGAGATGAGGCCGTAGGGATAGAGCGTCACGGCGCTCGCGCCCTTGTTCTCGACCGTATCGACGATGGTGAAGAGGAAATTCTCGTCGAGCGAAATCGTCCGGTGGAAGACGAGACCTTCGCCATTGTCGAAGGCGAGCGTGACCGGCGTCGTCGGCGTGAGCGTGGTCCCTTTTTCAACCGTCCAGGCGCTGTCGGTGGTCGGAAGCTTCACCGTGCTGCCCGGCGCGCCGATGAAACCGAACTCGCTGAAATAGGGCTTGTCGGTATGGGCGGGCGAAAAGAGCGTAATCTCGGGGCTCGTCTTGTCGACCGTCTCGCGATACTGGCGCAAATGCAGATCGTCGAAACGCGCCCCCTTCAGGGCGATGGAGCCGTCGAGCTGACCCGAGGCGATGTCGAGGCGCGGGCTCTGGGCGAGCGCCGCCGCGCGGTCGATGACGTTGGGGGTGATCGTTGCGCCGCTGGAGCCCGCGACGTTCGGCAGCCGCGCCGCATCGGCGCCCGGCGCCGTTGATGCGGCCTTGTCGCCTTGCGGCTTCTGCGCTCCGGCCTGTTCCGAGATCGCCTGCTGGCGCGCCTTCTCGGCTTCCATGCGCGGCGTCACGAAGAAGTGCTGCCAGCCGATGAAGACGATCACCGAAAGCAGAATGGCGATCAGGAAATTGCGATTGTCACCCATGAAGCGTGTCTTCCTTGCTCTCGGCATTGGAGCGGGAGGGATGTTGCGCGCCCTGCGCGCGGCCATGAACCTTGGCCAGCGCGTTGCGCAAGTCGTCGAGAAGATCGGGCCAGGCCCGCGTCAGCGTCGAAAGCCGCCCGACAAGGACGTAGTCGTAACCGGCTTTGGCATGAAGGGGAAGGATTTCGCGCGCCGCTTCCTTGAGCCTGCGCCGCGCCCGATTCCGTATCACGGCGTTGCCGACTTTTTTGGTCACGGTGAAGCCGGCGCGCGGGCCCTTGTCGTCGCCGCGCTGAAGCGCTTGCAACACAAGACCGTTCGCAGCCCATTTGCTCGCGCGGGCGGCGGCGAGAAACTCGGCTCGCTTTTGCAGTCTGGGAAGTTCGGGGTGCCGGGTCATCAGGGCTGAACCCCGCTTATGGGCAGCCAAAAGGATGCCGCCCGGAACAGGCTTGCCGAATTAGGCCGAAAGCTTCTTGCGGCCACGGGCGCGGCGGGCGGCGAGAACCTTGCGGCCACCGACGGTCGCCATGCGCGCACGGAAGCCGTGGCGATGCTTGCGGACGAGCTTGCTCGGTTGATAGGTCCGTTTCACGTCTCTTCTCCGCCGGAACTGGCATCTGGCGACCCGGAAAGGTCTGCTCTGAAGCCTTGAATTAATAGAGCCGTCGGCGTGGACGCCTGACGGCTGTTAGGCCGGGTGTATAGTCGATATATCCGCCTGAAGTCAATGCGCGGAGCCGAAGTCGATCCACGGAATAATAGCCCTCACAATCGGGTGATGAGGCATCGCGGCCCCCT
Source organism: Parvibaculum sp. (assembly GCA_036499025.1). Taxonomy (GTDB): domain Bacteria; phylum Pseudomonadota; class Alphaproteobacteria; order Parvibaculales; family Parvibaculaceae; genus Parvibaculum. Next base: position 4,018 of record DASYEM010000011.1, read on the forward strand.
TTTCCAGCTTCTTTTCGCGTAATCTCCCGTTCCGGCAGGGGGAAGGGCCGCCAGCGCTCATGTTCCCTATTTGTTTCATGGTTAAAAGAGAGAACGAAAGATGAGTGAAACAAGCGAACCGGCAGGAAAAAAGTCGCTGCCGGCCCGTTTCTGGCCGCTCGGCCTTTTGGCGCTGGGCCTCATCGCCTTCTTCGCCCTCGGCCTCAACCGTTATGCGACGCTCGACACGCTGCGCGATAACCGCGAGGCGTTGAGCGGCTGGGTCGCCGCCCATAAGGCGCTCGCCGTCCTGATCTATGTCGGCGCCTATGCGCTGATGGTCGCCTTCTCGCTTCCCGGCGCGCTGGTGGCGACGCTGACCGGCGGCTTCCTCTTCGGCACGATCCTGGGCGGGCTCGCGACCGTCATCGCCGCAACCATCGGCGCGACGATCCTCTTCATCGCCGCCAAGACCGCCTTTGGCGATCTGCTGCGCGCGAGAGCGGGGCCTGCGATCAAGCGCATGGAGGAAGGCTTCCGCGAAAACGCCTTCTCCTATCTCCTTGTGCTGCGCCTCGTGCCGCTCTTTCCCTTCTTTCTCGTCAATCTCGCGCCCGCCTTTCTCGGCGTCACCTTGAGGGTCTTCGTCGCCGCCACTTTCATCGGCATCATTCCGGGCACGTTTGTCTTTGCAAGCCTCGGCAACGGGCTCGGCGCGGTCTTCGATGCGGGCCGCAAGCCGGATCTCGGCCTGATAAAAGAGCCGCAGGTGATCCTGCCGCTTCTGGCGCTGGCGGCGCTGGCGCTGGTCCCTGTTCTCTATCGCCGCCTTCGCCGCGCGCGCTAGGATCGGCGCCCGATGGGGCTCTGGCCATGTCTGCTATTTTTCCGTCATTGCGAGCGCAAGCGAAGCAATCCAGTCTTTCTTCGCGGTTTTCTGGATTGCCACGGCCTTCGGCCTCGCAATGACGCTTCGTTTTAGCCCCCTTTCAACACGAACCCAACGGACCCGATCACATGCCGAAAAAGATCAAGGCGGATATCTGCGTCATCGGCGCGGGCTCGGGCGGTCTTTCGGTCGCGGCGGGCGCGGCGCAGATGGGCGCGCGCACGGTGCTGATCGAGCGCGGCCACATGGGCGGCGATTGCCTGAACACAGGCTGCGTGCCCTCGAAAGCGCTGATCGCGGCGGCCAAACACGCTCATGACATGACCGACGGCACCCGCTTCGGCATCGCGCGCGCCGAACCGCAGATCGATTTCGCCAAGGTGAACGCGCATGTGAAAGGCGTCATCGCCGCCATCGCGCCCAACGACAGCGTCGCCCGCTTCGAAGGTCTCGGCGTCAACGTGTTGCAGGGCGAGGCGCGCTTCAAGGACCGCCACACCGTCATTGTCGGCACGACCGAAATCCGCGCCCGCCGTTTCGTCATCGCCACGGGTTCGCGCGCCAGCGTGCCGCCGATCCCCGGCCTCGACACGGTGCCCTATCTCACCAACGAAACCATCTTCGACAATGCAACGTGCCCGGAGCATCTCGTCATCATCGGCGGCGGTCCCATCGGCATCGAAATGGCGCAGGCCCATCGCCGTCTCGGCGCGAAGGTCACGATCATCGAAGCCGCCCGCGCCTTGTCGAAAGACGATCCCGAACTCGCCCTCTTCGTTCTCGACCGCCTGACGCATGAAGGTGTCGAAATTCTTGAAGGCGCGCGCATAGCAAGCGTCGCCGCCGCCGACGGCAAGATCGCCGTCATGCTCGAAGACGGTCGCAAGATCGAAGGCTCGCATCTCCTCGTCGCGACGGGCCGCTCGCCCAATATCGACAGCCTCGATCTCGACAAGGCGGGCGTCACGGCGACGTCTCACGGCATCAATGTCGACGATCGCCTGCGCACCGCGAACAAGAAGATTTTCGCCATCGGCGACGCGATAGGCGGATTGCAGTTCACCCATGTCGCGAATTATCACGCGGGCCTCGTCATCCGCAACGCGCTCTTCCGCCTTCCGGCGAAAGTCGATTACGCCAACATTCCGTGGGTCACCTATACCGATCCCGAACTCGCCCATGTCGGCGAGACGGAGGCAGAAGCCCGCGCCCGCCACATGAAGATCAATGTGCTGCGCTGGCATCTGGCTGAAAACGACCGCGCCCAGGCGACGCGCGAAACCGAAGGCCAGATCAAGGTCATCACCGACATGCATAGCCGCATCCTCGGCTGCACCATCGTCGCCCCCAACGCGGGCGAGCTGATATTGCCCTGGGTGCTGGCGAAATCGCGAGGCCTCAAGCTCTCCGCCCTGGCGGGCGTCACCGTGCCCTATCCGACGCTCTCGGAAATTTCAAAGCGCGTGGCGGGCTCCTATTACACGCCGACGCTCTTCAGCCCGCGCACCAGGGCGCTGGTCCGCTTTCTCGGCTTCTTCGGCTGACGCCTTGCCCCGTCCCGGGCTATGATCGCCGGCGAACGGATTTGTCCGCGCGAAAAGGCAAGCTCACACGATGACGAACGAGGAGGCCCAATTCCGGCCAGCGGAGCTTCAGACCCGGCCTGCCCAAAGGCGGCTCGGCTTCTTCCTGCGCCGCAGCCTGTCGCGCCGTCTCCTGCTTCTCACCATCCTCTTCGTGATGCTGAGCGAAGTGCTGATCTTCGTTCCCTCCATCGCCACCTATCGCAGGACCTGGCTTGAGCAGCATATCGGCGCGGCCCAGATCGCGGCGCTGGCCTTGCAGGCGACGCCCGACAACATGGTCTCGCCCGCGCTCCAGCAGCAGCTTCTCGAAAACGCGCAAGTCTTCGCCGTCTCGCTCCATCGCGAGGATGCGCACAAGCTGATCCTGAGCGAGAAGATGCCGCCCGCCGTCGATGCGGCCTATGACCTGCGCCACGCCATGATGCCGATGCTGATTATGGACGCCTTCCGCACCTTGGCCGCGGGCGATGGCCGCGTCATCGAGGTCGCGGGCGTGCCGCGCTTCGGCGCCGGCGACTTCATCGAAATCGTCATCGATGAAACGCCGCTTCGCCACGCGATGATCGATTACGGCATCAACATTTTCTGGATGTCGATCGTCATTTCCATCGTCACGGCAAGCCTCGTCTTTTTTGTGCTGCACCTGATGATCGTGCGCCCCGTGCGCCGCCTCACCGAAAACATGGTCGCCTTTCGCCACAACCCCGAAGACGCGCGCCGCGTCATCGAGGCTTCGGCGCGCGAGGACGAGATCGGCGTGGCCGAGCGAGAACTGGGGACCATGCAGCGCCGCATCCGCGCCACCTTGCATGAACGCGCACGGCTGGCCTCGCTGGGCGCGGCGGTGAGCAAGATCAATCACGATCTGCGCAACATTCTCGCCAACGCCCAGCTTCTGTCCGACCGCATCGGCGCCGTCGACGATCCGACGGTGCGCCACCTTGCGCCGCGCCTTTTTGCCTCCATCGACCGCGCGATAGACCTGTGCACGCGCACCCTGCGGTTCGGGCGCGCCGATGAAGAGCCGCCGCGCCGCACGCGCTTTGAACTGAAGCCGCTCGTCGATGAGGTGCGGGGGCTGGCGGGCCTCGCCGAAGAGGCAAAGATCGTCTGGCACAACGAGGTCCCCGATCATTTCGAAATCGAGGCCGACCGCGATCATCTCTTCCGCATCCTGCTGAACCTCGGCCGCAACGCCGTGCAGGCGATTGAAGGCGAGAGCGAGGCGGGCAAGAGCGGCGAGGGCGATATTCGCATCGCCGCCAGACGCGCCGCAGATCACATCCATATCGACGTGACCGATAGCGGGCCGGGCCTGCCTGAAAAAGCCAGGGCGCATCTCTTCGAAGCTTTCTCCGGCAATGCGCGCGCCGGCGGCACCGGCCTCGGCCTTGCCATCGCCGACGAATTGGCGCGCGGTCACGGCGGCCATATCGATCTTCTGTCGAGCGGGGCGGGGCTCACGCATTTCCGTATCTGCATCCCGGCGGAAAATTCGCTGCTCGCCTGCGACGAAGCCGAAGCGACAAGCGTTAACCCGGCACGGGTCGTTGCATGAGAGTGATGGTATGAACAAGGACGAGCGGCTTTTCCTCGTCGCCGATATCGGCGGCACGCATGCGCGTTTCGCGCTGGCGCGTCTTGCGGGCGGCAAGCTCGAGGTCGAAGCGCCGTCCGTCTGGCTGACGGCGCTGCATCAGGGCCTCGACGTCGCGCTCGAGGCCTTCCTCGAACAGAAGGGCAAGCCCGCTCTCGACGCCGTCGCGGTTTGCGCGGCAGGGCCGGTGCAGGGCGCAGGCCCCGGCGCCCGGATCGACATGACGAATTGTCCCTGGGACGTTTCGGCAGCGGCGCTTTCGCGCGCCACCGGCGTCGCCCATCCACTGCTGATGAACGACTTCGCCGCGCTGGCGCTCGCCGTCCCGCATCTGAAACCGGATGAGCTGCACCGGATCGGCGGCGGCGAGGCGGATGCGGCCGCGCCCATCGCGATCCTCGGCGCGGGCACCGGCCTCGGCGTCGCCTCGCTGGTCCCGTCAGGCAAAGGCCGTTACATCGCGCTGCCGGGCGAAGGCGGCCATGTCGATCTCGCGCCCACCAACGCGCGTGAAATCGCCCTCGTCTATCAACTGATGCAGGAGTTCGGCCGCGTCTCCGTCGAACGCGTCCTTTCAGGCCCCGGCCTCGTCGCGCTTTACATGGCCATCGGCGCGCTCGACGGCACGCGCGACAAGGCCCGCCCCACCGGCGTCGATGTCTCCAACCGGGCGCGCATGGGAACATCGAAAGCCGCGCAGGAAGCCGTGACGCTTTTCTGCGGCTGGCTCGGCGCGACGGCGGGAAATCTGGCGCTCACATTGGGGGCCAAAGGCGGCGTCTATATTGGCGGCGGCATCGTTCCCGGCTGGATCGCCGAAGACGGCAAAGGCGGCAAAGGCGGCGCCCCCCTCTTCGACGCGAAGCTCTTTCGCCACCGCTTCGAAGCCAAAGGCCGCTTCAAGACGTATCTCGCTCCGATCCCCGTCAACGTCATCACGCGCGAAGACCCGGCGCTGATGGGACTGGCGTGGGCGGCGGCGGAAGCGAGTTAGCGGCTTCCCGCAATCACCTTCCCCTCGCGCCTCGGGTCCGCGCCGCCGTCCAATCCCTTCGCCGTGAGGCGAATGCCGTGGAGGCCGCTGTTCATTTTTTCCGGCTTCACGTCATGGCCAAGCTGGATGAGTTGCGGCGTCAGTTTTTCAAGCGCCGTGCCTTGCTCGATTTCGAGCGGGCCGTTGCGGTCGAGGAAGCGGGGCAGCGCGACCGCCTGTTGCATGTCCATGCGCCAGTCGAGCACCGCGATCAGCGATTGCGTCACATAGCCGATGATGCGGCTGCCGCCGGGCGAGCCGAGCGCGGCAAAGAAGTCTCCATCCTTGTCGAAGACGATGACGGGGTCCATCGCCGACATCGGGCGTTTGCCCGGCGCGACCGCGTTCGCCACCGGCTTGCCGTCTTCTTCCGGCAGGAATGAAAAATCCGTGAGCTGATTGTTGAGGATCATGCCGCCCGCCATCAGATGGCTACCGAAGGGCGCTTCAACCGATGTCGTCATCGAGACGACGCCGCCATCGGCATCGACAATGGCGAAATGGCTGGTCGATGGATAAGCGACCGAGACATTGACGCCTTGCGCGTCGGCGCGCTTGTCGCCGAGATCGCCGGGCTTGGCGATTTTCATCGACATGCTCGGATCGATCAGCCCGGCGCGGCGGCGCAAATAGGTCGCGTCGAGCAACGCATCGACCGGCACGTGCACGAAATCGGGATCGCCGAGAAATTTGCCGCGGTCGGCATAGGCGAGCTTTTCGGCTTCGGCGATGAAATGCACCGCGACGAGCGACATGGGCTGGATTTGCGCCATGTCGAAATTTTCGAGAATGCCGAGAATCTGCAAAGTGGCGATGCCGCCCGATGTCGGCGGCGGCATGGCGCAGACGCGATACTCGCGATAGGGGCGGCACAGCGGATCGCGATGCTTGGCCTGATAGCCCGCGAGATCGGCGAGCGACAATGTGCCGGGCATCGAGGGCGCACGATGAACCGCCTCGACGATCGCCTGCGCCACCGCGCCCTTGTAGAAACCGTCCGGCCCCTCGGCGGCGATGATCTTGAGCGTCTCGGCGAGCAGCGGATTTTTTAAAAGCGTTCCGGCGGCCAGCGGCAGGCGTTTTCCGCTACTATCCTCGGTGAAGAAATAGTCCTGAACGACCGGCATCTGCGCCAAAGCGGGATCGCGCGCGATCGCGGCGGCGAGTTTCGCGGACACACGGAACCCTTTCTCGGAAAGCTCGATCGCGGGCTCGAAGAGCTTCGCCCATTCGAGCTTGCCATGCTCCTTATGCGCCAGCGCCAGCATGGCGACGACACCGGGCGCGCCGACCGAGCGGCCGCTGAGAATGGCGGGAATAATGCCGAGCGGCTGCTTGTCCGCGCCGAGGAACATATCGGGCGTCGCGCCCGCGGGCGCGGTCTCACGCCCGTCATAGGCGTCGAGCCTGTCGCCCTTGGGCGTCCAATGCATCATGAAGGCCCCGCCCGCGAGGCCCGAGGATTCCGGTTCGACCAGCGTCAGCACGGCCTGCACGGCGATGGCCGCATCGACGGCGCTGCCGCCTTCTTTGAGGATTTCCACCCCGGCCTCGCTCGCATAGGGGTTTGCCGCCGCGACCATATAGGGCTTGTGGCTACCCGCACCGAAGGCGAGCCACAGGGCCGCGACGACGACAAGCAGGGTCGCGCCGATAACGGGCAGAAATCGCTTGAGCGGCATGCCGCACTCCTCTTCACTCAGGCCTGCTGAAGGGGGGGCAGCCGGGTTGTGCCCCCCGCGCTTTCTCCCGTGCAACATCTGGATACAGCTTATGAACATCGGCACCATCCGCAAGGGGCCTCGCAATCTCATTACCGACGTCGACGGCATCCGCGTCGGCAATGCGGAGGATGCGAATGTCCGCTCCGGCGCCACGGTTATTCTCCCCGATGTCCGCGCGGTGGCCGCCGTCGATGCGCGCGGCGGCGCGCCGGGCACGCGCGAGACGGATGCGCTGGATGCGACTTGCCTGGTCGATGCGGTCGATGCCGTGGTGCTGTCGGGCGGCTCTGTCTATGGCCTTGACGCCGCCTCGGGCGCGACGGCCTGGCTCGGCGCGCGCGGCCGCGGCTATGGCATGGCGAATGCGGCAACGGTTGCGCCGGTGATCCCGGCGGCCATCCTTTTCGATCTGACCAATGGCGGCGACAAGGCGTGGGGGGAAAATCCGCCCTATAATGAGCTTGGCCGCAAAGCCTGCGCCGCAGCGGATAAAAGCTTCGCGCTCGGCAATGCAGGCGCCGGTCTCGGCGCGCGCGCGGGCTCGATCAAGGGTGGTCTGGGCTCGGCTTCGGCCGTCAGCGACGCGGGATTTCAGATCGGCGCGCTGATCGCGGTCAATCCTTACGGTTCGGTGCTCGTTCCCGGCGGCGGACATTTCTGGGCCGCGCCTTATGAGCTCGACGGCGAATTCGGCAATCGCGGCTGGCCCGCCGACATGCGCGATCTCGCCGGTCTCGATCTCCTGACCGGCACCAAGGGCGAGGCGGCGGCGCAAGCCGGCGGCAACACGACCATCGGCTGCATCGCGGTCAACGCGGATTTGACGCCGGCCGAAGCCCGCCGGATCGCCATCATGGCGCAGGACGGGCTGGCCCGCGCCATCCGCCCCATTCACACGCCCTTCGACGGCGACGTGCTTTTCGTGCTGGCCACAGGGACCCGCGCTCTGGATGCCGACCAGCGCCCGCGCCTCATTATGGAATTGGGCGGCATCGCGGCGGACTGCGTCGCCCGGGCCGTGGCGCGCGGCGTTTACGAGGCCGAAACCCTAGGCGAGGCCGTGAGTTACCGGTCCCGGCATGGCGGTTAAAAGCGGCGGGCCGGGCCCATTTACGGCCCTTGCCATCGGCGGCGCTACCCTTTAAGAGTTGCCCCGCCTTGAAAACGGCGGCTGCAAAGCCGCCTCCGCTCAAGGCTTTGCACCGGTAGCTCAGCTGGATAGAGCATCAGACTACGAATCTGAGGGTCGGGAGTTCGAATCTCTCCCGGTGCACCAACCATCCGCTCCAACCTTGCCCGGCCGACGCTGTGTCTTGTCCCGCGCCACGGTCCCGCGCCGCGAGACCGGCCCGGTATCGATAAGATTTCACTGGTCGATATATATGAGGTCGTAGCGGTATTTGAACGACCTGGTCGCCTCTGTCAGCTCGTAGACATATCCGCCGAGATCGAGCTTGAGATTGCGGCGGATGATCTCCTGCAGTTCAGCGCGCGACTCGCAGATGATCGCCGCGGTCAGGCCCCATCTCCCCGTGGTCCGGCCGACGAACATGCAGGCTTCCGTTGCCATCATGCGCTTGCGCAGCGCCGCCATGAGCGGGCCGGGAGCCGATACTTTCAGGATCGCCATTTCGCTCCGGCCAAAAACGACCGGATCAATCACCACGCCGAGGCGGACATAGCCGCCGTCGATCATCTTTTTCAGCCTCTGGCGCACGGCCCCTTCCGAAACGTCGAGGCGGCGCGCGATTTCCCGGTTGCTCAAATGACCGTCGAATGTGAGCAGGCTGACAATGGCGCGATCGAGCTCATCGGCCCCGTCCCAGATTTCGGCGACGGGAAGGCTTTCTTCGATGGGAAGCGCCAATGTGCCGAGATCGGGCGTCCATTTGTAGACGTCGAGGACCAGAGACACTTCCATGATGCCGACGCCTTTGATGCGGGCAAGGCGATCGTCGACGATGTGAAGCAAGCTCTCCTTGTTGCGCACATTCGCCTGAAGAAAGATGCTGGGATTGCCTGCGATGACGGCAACGGTGCTTAGCTCGGCGATGTGAGACATCTCTTCCGCGATCGCTTCGGGCGGGCGGTTCGATGTCTGGATTTCGATGAAGGCGAAATAGTCGAGCGACATGCGCCGCACATCTTTTTGCAGCAGCAACCGCATGGCGCGGGCTTCGCGCATGCGGGACAGGCGGGCGGCGACGGTGACCTCGGAAACATCGAGACTGCGAGCGATCTGGCGGTTGGAGGATTGCGGATCGAGCCGCAATTCCGCGATCAATCGATAGTCCAGCTCATCGGGAGTGAATGCCGCAACGGCGGGACCGGTCTTCGTTCGGGTCTTCACAAGTCTTTCCTCTCCGCATCGTTCTCGGTCAAGCAATACGCATTTAGCTATAAGCCGGTCCTTGGGCTGATAATAGCGTTTTTCCGGCGGGAGATAACAAGCGCAAACACGCCGCCGCGAAGGCCTCGGATAATGCGTATGGAGAGGGCGCGGCTCAGGGAGCGTCGTTCATCCGCGTGATGGGCCGGCACTGGAGGAGAAACAACTCGTCCCCGGCAAAACCCCATTCGATGTCCAGCCCTTGCCCATAAAGGCGTTCGCAATCGGCGGCGAGCTTGTCCAGCTTGCCTATGTCGCGCCCGTCGAGGCAGGGGCGTTCAGCGCCGGCATCATCGTGATGCCTGACGAGGATTCCGCCGCCTTCAAGCGGATGATGCGAGAGCGATTTATAGCCGAGGGAATAATCGACGATGCTCCCACCCTTTTCAAACCGGATGGTATCGGGTGTCACAAGCGAGGCGACCACGACTTCGCCCAATCCGAAAGCCGCTTCGACAATGCGTTCGTGCGCGCCGGTGACGGGGTTGCGCGTGAACATCACGCCCGCGACGCGCGGATCGATCAGGCGCTGCACCGTGATCGCGACCTTGGGTTCCTGTGACGCAAGGCCCATTTGCACCCGGTAGACAAGGGCGTGTTGCTGCATGCCGGAGGCATGAACCTTCGCGATCGCCGCGAGAAATTGCTCCTGACCCAGAACGCCGAGAATTGTCGCATGTTGACCCGCAAAGCTCGCCGCCGCGCCATCTTCACCGACCGCGGAGGAGCGCACGGCCGCGAGACAGCCGAGTTTTTCGCGATAGGAGCGAGCGGCATATTCGACTGCTTCGCCGTCTCCGCCTTCTATCGCGGCGACGGCGCGGGCGGAAATTGCAAAACCGTCCGGCACCGGCAAACCCGCCTCGATGGCGCGGGCGAGGCTTGCCGATTTGCCGCCGAAGCGGGATTCGGCCCGAGCCTCGATGAGAGGAACGATTTCATTGTCGACACGAAACGGGTCGTCATGCGCTGAGCTCATGGTCGGGTCCTGGAGACGGGCAAATTGGCTGGCATATGCGGGGGCGAGCCAGAGGGCCTTGATCTCCCGGCTGGCCGTCATTGTTATTTTGCGTATATCAAAAATAAAAAATATACGCAAAAATTTTATGAGGCCGGGCCTTCGGTTCGTCGGTTCGCGGTGCGAATGGACGCGGACGCCGCTCTGGGCCCCGGCGGTTTATGCTGAAAAAATTGAGGGTTTGCCCGATAAGCCCGGCAAATCCAGAGACATCATGGGAATTTTAGAGCATTTCCCGCGACGGCAGGTTCTTTGCCGAAAGAGAAATTTCAGCCAATTCATGTCGCGTTTGAAACTGCATAATATGGTTTGATTTCAAAATGCGTATAGATTATAGCATAAATAAGATGCATTTTATAAATGCACAAAAGCGCTAGAGGGGCGCGGACTTGGGGGAGGAAGATGATCAATAGAAAATGGACGAGCGCCGCCTTGATGGTCGGCGTTCTGGGCGGCAACGCAATCCTTTCACCGGCCTTGGCCGATGACAAAGCAATTGCGGCGCCGCTGCCGGCTGAGGGCGATGCTTCCGCTTCGGAAGCCGCTCCCGAAAAGACGGCGGGCGTGGAAACCATTGTCGTGACGGCGCAGAAGCGAGCGGAAGATAGCCAAGAGGTTCCGATCGCGATCACGGCTCTGTCGGGGGAGGATCTCGCAGCGCGCGGTGTGAAGAACATGAGCGATCTGGCCGCCTCGGTGCCGGGCATGAGCTTCGGCGATGTGAGCGGCGCGCCGCAAATTTTTGCCCGCGGCGTCGGCTTCAATACGCTGACCGGCGTCGGCGAAAGCTCAATCGCCGTCAATGTGGACGGCATGTATATCGAGCATCCGGGCGCCATCGGCATGTTGCAGCGCGATCTCTCGCGCGTCGAATTCCTGCGCGGACCGCAGGGAACGCTTTACGGGCACAACGCCATCGGCGGCGTTCTGAACATGATCACGGCATCTCCCTCGGACGTCACGGGCGCGGGCGCCAGCGCGAGCTATGGCGATTACAACGCCTATGAGGTCTCGGGCTATGCGACGGGCCAGGTGACGAAGGGTGTGCGTGTACGCGTCTATGCGGAAAAAGACTACCGCGACGGCTACGTCGAAAATCTCGCCCCGGCGGGGATCGGCAATTCTTCATATGACGGATCGCGCGGCATCACCGGACGCTTCTCGCTCGACGCGGATCTGGCATCGAATGCAACATTCCAGTTGCGTCTCTTTCATCGCGCCGAACAGCTCTCGGGCCCGCTATACAAGCCGACGAATCCCGCCTTCATGTCGGCGGCACTTGGAATGCCGCCTGCCACGCTCGGCACGGTCACATCCTTCGATCCATGGCAGACGAAATTGGATGAAGAAGCCGACAGCGACCGCAGCTTCAGCGGCGGCAGCGGCCGGTTCGATGTGGATTTCGATGCGGTACAGCTTGTCTCCATCTCGTCGTTCAGTTCTTACCGGTTCAAGGAAAAGAACTATGACGGCGACGGCACCTTACTGCCGATTTACAAGATCGGGCCGCGTCACGACTATGCGACGACCTTCACGCAGGAATTCAATCTTCTGCATAACGGCGCGAAGACGAACTGGACGCTGGGCGCCTATTATCTGCACGACAAGGGCGACGCGGCGGCCTATACGCCCGGACCGTTCAGCTACAACAACCTCACCTGGAACCGGTCGGATCAGACGTTCGATTCTGCTTCCATCTTTGCCGACATCACGCAGAAGCTGACGGACGACTTCAGCATCTATGGCGGTTTGCGCGGACTCTATGAAAAGACCGATTTCCAGCATGAGAGCTATACCGGTCCGACGAGCGCGGGTCTTCAGTCGCCTCCGCCGCCCTATGCGCCGGGCGGCAGCGGATGGGCTTGTACCTATAACGGGCTTTCCAACGATGGCGGCGGGCTCGGCGCCTATGGCGATCAGGATCAGGACCGCACGGCGATGACGGGACGCGCCGGCGCAACCTATCAGCTGGCCAAACGCTCCAACGTCTATGCGCAGGTTTCGGTCGGCGACAAGAGCGGCGTCTATGACAATTCTTCCTGCACGCCCTTCACCAAACCGGAAAATCTGACCGCCTATGAAGTCGGCAGCAAGAACGTCTTTTTCGGCGGAACGCTCCAGCTGAACGGAGCCCTCTATTATTACGACTACAAGGACGTGCAGATCGAAGAAATCGTTACGCCGTCGATCTTCTACAAGAGCGCCGATGCGAGAACGTTCGGCATGGAATTCGAAGCCCAATGGGTGCCGACCGACCAGTTGAATTTCAATCTCGGCGTCAATCTGATGAGCGCCAAATATACGGACTTCAATAATGGCGATTTCCTGAACCTGATCGTGCCGGGGTATAATCCGAATACGGATCAGAGCGGTCATTATCTCAACCGTTCGCCGGTCTATACGGTCTCCTTCGGCGCGCAATACGATCAACCGCTCGATTTCGGCATGTTGACCTTCCGCTCGGATATCTATGTGAGCGGCAGCTATTATCTGCGCCCATATAACCTCGCCGACGACAAGCAATCGGCCTACACGACGGTCGGCGGCTCGATCAGCTTCACGCCGAACGACGCCGACTGGACCGTTCGCGCCTTCATCAAGAATGCGACCAATCGGGCGGTCCTGATGGGTAGCATCGCGTCGCTGCCGGGTCAGGAAGGCGTCTATGGAGCGCCGCGCACCTTCGGCGTCGAGACGAGCATCAACTTCTAGAAGAACCTCCTCGCTCCCGGCTTGAGCGACAATTAAGAGGGCGAAAGCAATTGCTTTCGCCCTCTCTTTTTATCCGGCATCTGAATGCTTGCGGCGTTGGTCGGCGGTATCGTCAGGGACTTATAACGACACGGCGAGGCCCGGACTTGCGTTGGCTGATGCCTGTCTGGATCGTGGCGCCCCAGTCGCAAACGGCTTCAAGCGGCGCATTCACACCCTGAAAGGCGTTGCCGACATTGAAATCGCAGAAGCCCGTGCGGTCGCCGCAACGGACGAGCGAGATGCCTTCCACGCCGACGGGCGAGCCTTGCATGCCGAGATCCTGACGGTAGGCAGTCAGCAACCCGTCGATCGTCTCGGCGGTGATGTGGAGTTTCTCACCGCTCTCGAGCGTGATGTCGAGGATGCCGCCGCGGATGGTTAGGCCGTCGGCATTCAGGAAGGCAACGGAGTCGATCTCGCGGGCATATTCGAAAATGCCGTTGCGATGGATGTATCCGCAATGGCCGGAGATGCCGCCCCGCGCGAACATGCTGACGGTGTTGAAGGAGAAATCCGGGCCGAAGGTGCCGCCGATCCAGCGGAAAGCGCGAACGGTGCTGACATCGCGCTTCCCGAAGGAATGGATACGCTGCACCAGCCCGTTCCTGATGTCGAAGACGCGCGCACCGATGGTGGCGCGGCCGACAAGCCTGCCGGAGCTTTGAAAATGGTTGGGCGCGCTCGTCTTCAGCGATTCCGCCGCGCCGATCATCGGTGGCCAGGGCGTCGATTTGAAAAAGTCGAAAACCTTGAAGTCGATGGTCGCTTCGGGATCGTTCGCCGTGATGTGGACATATTCGTCGTTGGGGATTGTCCATGTCATGGTACCGGCGGCGAAACCCTCCGCCGTTCTGTGATGCGGTTCCATGGGCAAGTCGCAAAGATTGCGGCGATAGCGCAATCCGTCGCGTGTCCCAAGCATGAAGTGAACCTGCGAGGTTCCGATATTGGGTTCTGAACCGATGCGCAGGAATCCGCACAGGCCCGTCTCGTCGTCGTAAAAGGCGATGTCGACGGATTCCTGCCAGTCCTTTTCGTCGGTCGGCTCATGCGTGAAGTCGATGGTCGGATCGTAGAGGTTCATTTTGTGCTCCGGTCTGCGTCAGTGAAAAGTGACGATGCCCGTCGATCCATCGACGGTGATCTCCGCTCCGTCCTCGATGAGGCGGGTGCCTTTGCGCGTATTCACGACGGCGGGCAGGCCGAGTTCCCGGGCGATGATGGCGCTGTGGCTGAGCATGCCGCCGACATCGACCACCATGGCCGAGGCAATGGAAAAGAGCGGCGCCCATCCCGGATCGGTCGTATGGCAAACGAGAATGTCGCCGCGCATAAAATCGGTAACGCGCTGCGGATCGAGAACGACGCGCGCCCGGCCGCGAACGATGCCTTTGGACACGCCGACGCCGTGAAGCGCTTGGCCTGCCGCCGCCGCAGACGGGGCGGGATTTTCCGGCTTCCGGTTTTCCAGGCCCGCCCAGATGGCCTCAATATCTTTGCCGGTGAAAACGTCGGGCAGATCGACCTGCTTGTAGAAGGCCCGCAATGCCTTGCGTTCGCTGACGACGCCGCGCATGTCCCGCTTTTTCGTGGCGAGTTCCTCAAGCTCATCGAGCGCGAGGTAGAAGACGTCCTCCCGATCCGTTACGACGTCGCCTTCCAGCAGTTCGCCCAGGCGGCGAGCGGAAGCGCGGCCAATGTCCGACAAGGCAAACATCGCCGCCTTGCCGACTTCGCGTAACGGCAAGTAGCGTTTGCAGAACCAGATCGCGAGCCGAAGCTGAATGCGGCCGAGCGGTCCGGCCTTGCCGAGAAGCCTCTGAGAAATTTCGGCGAATTTTCTTTCGGCGGCATCGGAACGCGCGCGCGGTCTCTCGGCTTCTGGAGTGGCTTCATAGCCGCGAAGCGATGCGGAGAGCGAGGCAATGTCTTCCCGCCAGCTTCGAGACTGGAGCTCACCGCAATCGGGACCCATATAGCCGTAGCGCGCGAGGAAAGACTGCATGTCGATCTCGCCATGGGCGACGCGCCACAGCTCATCGAGCATCCGGCTTTCGACCATGCCGCCGATGCCCGACGTGATGGCAAGCGCGTCCTCTTCAGATCCGAGCTTCGCGCCCATTTTGTGCAGCGGCGACCAGACCATGGGGCTGAGCTGCGCGACGATCGTCTGGCGATCCATGATCGCAAGGTGCCGCTCATTCGCGGCTTCCTTGAGGATCGACAGGGCGCGGGCATAGTCGCTGGACGGTAGCTCAGCCACTCTGGCGCTCCACCACTCAAGGCTCTCCTTGAGATGGAGGTGCATCTCCGCCGGCAGCCTTGCGAGAAGCCAGAGCAGTTTGAAGGCGATCAAGGGATAGCGGCTGCGATCCTTGCGGCTCGTGACGCCGGGACGCAGCGCGCCCATGATGGATTTTTCAATGATGTCGCCGGATGAACCGGGCAAGCGATCGGCGAGCATGCGGATGAATTCGATGTTGCCTGCGATCCGTCCGAGAAAATAGCCGCTCGGCGCGTCTTCGGGACGCTGGGCATAGAACACTTCCGAGGCGCGCAGCACACCCATGCGGTGAACATGACGCCGCATGGAAATATAGAGCGCCGGCCTCCAGAAATTTGCGGTGAGAGGCGTGACGATGCCCGGCACGGCTTCAGCGGCATTGACGCGCGACCAGAGCACATCGCGTCCCGGATTGTCATTCAGGACATTCCAGCTCTTCGCCCGGGAAAGTTCAATATCGATATGAGATGGCGATGTGTCTTGCATTGAATGTCCTGTGAGAAACGGAGAGAAAGATTTCAAACGCCCTATCGGGGGAGGGCGCGTGAAAACGCGGCCCTCCCCCGAGAAGTGCACGGCTATGGAGTGAGATTCTTATTCAGCCGCTATGCCGGAGCGGGTGAGAAGGCTGGCGTCGATCTGCGGCCCGCCATTGCCAAGCAGGCGTCCTGGAACCGCGCCGGTTGTCTGGCCGCCTTTGAAGGTGATCTCGCCATTCACCATGATCCACTCGATGCCTTCCGCGCGCACGACGCGTCGGAATTCGCCACCGGGCAGATCGTGGACGACTTCGTATTCGTTCCGTTTGTAGTTCAACCCGTTGTAATCGTAGATGTAGATGTCGGCGGCATAACCTTCGACGAGCGCGCCGCGCTTGTGGAAGCCGAGGACGCGAGCCGGCACATAGCTCAGCTTGTGGTGGATTTCCTCCAGCGACATCAGGCCGGAGCCGCGTACCAGATGCACGATATTGTCGGTCGCATATTGTCCGCCGCTGAAGAATTTGACGTGCGCGCCGCCGTCGGATGTGCCCGCGAGCGTCCGCTTGTGGCGGAGAATTTGCGCGATCTTTTCTGGATCTTCCGAACTCGATACCGTCGTGCGGAAATCGGCCATTGCGTCAGACGCCGCGACGATGTCGAAGAAGACATCGATTGGCTTTCCATTTTCCAGGCGCGCGATTTCGTCGATTTGCTTGCCTTCATATTTGACCCAGTCCGCCGCGCCGCGCGCACCATGAAGGATCAGGCTTTCAAGCGGTCCGCCCGCGCCGCCCATTTGCGCCGGGTCATATTGCTCGCTCGCCCGTTTGCGGAATGCGGGATCGGCGGCCAGAGCTGCCTTGGCCGCCGCGTCGCCGCAGTTGGTGAATTCGAGGAAGGGATCGACGTTCTGCCAGACGTTATAGTCGACAGCGTTGAACTCGTTCCATGTACGCGCCGCGAGAGCCTGGCTGAAAATGTTGAGCCCCTTGGCTTCGACATCGTCGAGCCAGCCCATGACCGATGTGTGGAAATCCGGGAGGTCGTCGAAAGCGGCGATGACCGTGTGCAGAACCGGCCGGCCCGACACGCGGGCCATCTCCTCGACCTCGCGCCGGTTGGCGACAACGACCGGCAATTCCGCGAGCATCTGGATCACCCCTTGATCGCGCTCGCGCAGGACTTCGCCGAGATAGAGAGCATCGTCGATCTGCATCATGTCGGTCGGCATCGGGCTGCCGTCGATATCTCTGTGGCTATTGAATTGATTGAGATAGGAAAAGCCAAAGCCGATGGCGCCCTTGTCCATGGCTTCATTGAGCAGGTCGCGCATCCGCTGACGTTCCGCCGGTGTGGCGCCGCGCTTTTTTGAAGCTTCATACCCCATGACATAAATCATCAGCGAGTTGAGCGGCATGAAGGCGGCGACGTTCACGCCCTTGTGAACCTGCTTCATATGGTCGATCCATTGCGGAAACGTCTCCCACGTCCAGGGAAGGGCTGCCCGCATGGCGCTGAGTGGCACCTGCTCGGTGTTTTCCATCATCAGCATGTAGCGTTCGCGCGCTTCGGGCGCGCATGGCATGAAGCCGAAACCGCAATTGCCGACGACGACGCTGGTGTTTCCGTGCCAGCCGGAATTCGTGCAATAGGGATCCCAGTGAATCTGCGCATCGTAATGCGTATGGGGGTCGATGACGCCGGGCGCGACGATCTTGCCCTGCGCGTCGATGATGCGCGCGGCGTCCGACGCCGGAATGTTCGAGGAAATGCGCTCGATCAATCCGTTCTTGATGCCGATGTCACCGAAAAAGCGCGGCATGTTGGTGCCGTCAACAATCGTGCCGCCTTTAATCAGGATGTCGTATTTGCTCATTTCTTCCCTCCCAGAACTATTCGCGCGTGCCTTCCGTATCTGCAGGACACCGCGCGCCGGCCGATCCACCGGATTTTAAAATGCGTAGGAAAATTATTATTATAAAGCGCAAATATCAATAGTATTGAGGATGGGAATGCAGTTTATGCAAAAAAAGTACAATTTTATGAAGCAAGATCGCATTTTCATATTTAAACCGTTGGGGGTTCCTGCTATATGGCTTCCCGACCAGGCCGGGAAAAAAGAAGACCCGAGAAATTCCGACGATCGGGCTGGGCGAGGGGAGGGGATGATGAGCGATAAGGACGGCTGCGTTCCGCACGGCGAATATGCCGGTCTAGCGACCGGGCGGACGCGCGATCACGCCCCGCGTCTTGCGGGCGGCCCCGGCTCTCATCCTGTGAACGTCATCTCCGGTAGTTTCCATGCCATACAACGATGAACGCGGCGGATTGCGGCGGACGGCGGGCTTCGGTTTTGTCGTCTTGCTGCATGTGTTGCTGATCTGGGGACTGGCAAACGGTCTCGGCGCCAAGGTCGTCGAGATCGTGAAAGGTCCTATCGAGGCGAAAATCATCGATACGCCGCCGGAGGTGCAGCCGAACGAGCCGCCGCCTCCGCCGCCGGTGCTGGACAAGCCGCCGCCGCCTTTCGTGCCGCCGCCGGAAATCACAATCGATATCCCGAAGCAAACGCCACCGGCCAAGGCCATTACGGCGGTGCAGTCGAAAGTGGCTGCGCCTTCCGCGCCGTCGGCCTCGCCGCGCGCGGACCCGGACCATCGCAACGGTCGCCCCCCTTACCCGCCTGCCTCCATTCGCATGGGAGAAGAGGGGACCGTGGTGCTTCTTCTTCTTATCGGCACGGATGGGTCGGTTGAGGAAGCGCGCGTGGACAAGTCGAGCGGCTCTTCGAAGCTCGATCAGGCGGCAGTCAAATATGCGCAAAGAGCCTGGCGGTTTTTGCCGGCTATGAGCGCCGGGACGGCGGTGGCCGCATGGCATCGCGTGGCGGTAGCCTTCCGCCTGGACCAGCAATAAACCGCAGGCTCGCGCAGAAGCGGCCAGCGGAAGACGAAGTTGAGCGGGACGTCCGGCGGTCGGGCGAACCAGTGTGCCCATGATCCCGGATGTCGATCCGGCGTGAGGGTGTCGAGCAAATGTTGGGGGAGTTTCCCATGACGATCCGAGTTGCGACGCGTCTTTTGAGCAAGACGCGCTTTGATGGCGCTCTGCGGACAATGGTGCATACGTCGGCGGTTCATGCGTTGGCGGTTCTAGCGCTGGGCGGAATGCTGGCGTCGCTAAGCGTCGCCGTTTCACCAGCCGCTTTCGCTGAAGACAATGCGAGCAGCATTGCGGCGCCGGCGGTCGAAGCGCCTGCGGCGGCGGATCAGGCGCCGGATGCAGCGGCCGCATCGGCTCCCGGCGCGAATGCAAGCGCCGAAGGACCGATGACGGAGAGCGCAGCTGTGCCGGACGCCAATCCTTACGGCTTGTCGGCGCTGTGGGCGCAGGGCGATCTGGTGGCCAAGGGAACTCTGGTCATCCTCGCCATCATGTCGATGGGAAGCTGGTATATTCTCATCATCAAGCTCTGGGAGCAGCGCGGCTTGTTCGCGCAAGGCCGCGCCGCCCGCAAGGTGTTGGCGTCATCGACAAGTCTGAAACAGGCGCGCGACGGGCTTTCGAAGACCTCGCCCTTCCGCGCCGTCGCGGAGGAAGGGCTCGCATCCGCCGAACAGCATGGCCGCGGCCTCGGCGCGCAGGTCAGTCTGCTCGACTGGACCGGCAATGCGCTCGGCCGCGCCGTCGATGCGGTCGCCTCCGATCTTCAAGGCGGTCTTGCCTTTCTCGCCACGGTGGGATCGACCGCACCTTTCGTCGGTCTCTTCGGTACGGTCTGGGGCATCTATCATGCGCTGATCGCGATCGGTGTCGCCGGTCAGGCCTCGATCGACAAGGTGGCGGGTCCCGTGGGCGAGGCGCTGATCATGACGGCCATCGGACTCGCGGTCGCGGTGCCTGCGGTGCTTGGCTACAACTGGCTCGTTCGCCGTAACAAGGCCGCGCTCAATCAGGTGCGGCGTTTCGCGACCGAAGTGGAAGCGCGCATTCTTGCCGGAGCCTGAGACGCACGGGACGGTGCGAAGAGTTTCTCCGCGCCGTCCGTTTTCGCAACAGCATTGTCTGAACGGGAGAGCAGAATGGCGATGAATGTCGGCGGGAGCGGAGAGGAAGATGAAGTCCTCTCGGCGATCAACACGACGCCGCTCGTGGACGTCATGCTGGTTCTGCTCATCATCTTCCTCATCACGATCCCCGTGGCGATCCAGACGGTGCCTGTGCAATTGCCCAAGGCAAACAATGTCGCAACGCAGACGAAGCCCGAAAACATCGTACTCGCGGTGGACGTCGAAGGCGCCGTGTACTGGAACAGTGAGAAGATGACGGACAATGCCGAATTGTTGACGAGGATCAAGGCGGCGGCGGTAAAGGTGCCGCAACCGGAAATCCATGTGCGCGGCGACAAGGATGCGCGGTTCGAGTTCATCGGCAAGGTGATCGTCGATTGCCAGCGCGGCGGCATTCAGAAAGTCGCCTTCATCACAGA
Organism: Parvibaculum sp.; assembly: GCA_036499025.1. Lineage (GTDB taxonomy): Bacteria > Pseudomonadota > Alphaproteobacteria > Parvibaculales > Parvibaculaceae > Parvibaculum. The sequence goes on from DASYEM010000011.1 coordinate 24,242, forward strand.
GCCCGACCGGCAATAGGTCTTGTTAGCTTGAATTTGCGGGGAAGACGACGATGGCGATGAATATCGGAAGCGGCGATGACGACGAAGTGATGATGGAAATCAACACGACGCCGCTGATCGACGTCATGCTGGTGTTGCTGGTGATGTTGATCATCACGATTCCGATGCAGACACAGGCGGTGAAGCTCGATATGCCCCAGACCGTTCAGGCGTCGCAGCCCGAAGTGAAGCCGGAAATCGTCGATCTCGAACTCGATTTCGACGGCACGGTATTCTGGAACGGCGTCGCGGTTCCAAATACGGGCTTGCTGGACGAATATCTCAAGGCCGCCGCGGCAAAGAACCCGCAGCCCGAAATCCATTTAAAGCCGAACCGGCTCGTCAAATACGACTATGTGGCCAAAGTGCTGGCCGCCGCACAGCGCCTTGGCGTCACCCGCATCGGCTTTGTCGGCAACGAACAGTATATGGATTGATGGGAAACAAGATGCGTCGTCAGTTGAAGGTTTTTTTCGCCACAGTCGCGTTCGTCTCCATCATTTCGATTGTCCCGGACATGACCGGTGCTTCCACCGCGAGCGCGGCGGAACAGACGATTGGCGCCAAGGTCGGTGCGCCTTTGAAAGCGGCGCAGGATCTCGTCAAGGCCGGAAAATATGCAGACGCGCTGAAGAAGGTGGCGGAAGCCGATGCCATGTCGGGTAAGACGGACTACGAAAATTTCGTCATCGACGATTTTCTCTTGTTCCTGAAGGTCAAGCTGCGCGATTACGCTGGCGCGGCGAAAGCAGGAGAGGTGGCCTTCGCTTCCGGTCTGGTTCCCGCCGCTGACAGGCAGCAACGCCTGAAGGCGCTGATCCAGCTCAATTATCAGGCGAAAAATTATGAAAAGGTAGCCGCGCTCGCCAAACAATACAGGCAGCAGGCCGGTGCCGACGCCGATATCGAGCTTCTGGCCCTGCAGGCCTATTATCTGCAGAACGATTTTGCCGATGCGCAAATATCGGCAAAGACGCTCGTCGCTTCCACCCGCTCGGCAGGAAAAAAACCCGCCGAAAATATCTTGCAACTCTGGCTGTCTTCCGCAGCCCGACAGAAGGATCGGGCAGGAAGCCGCGCGGCGCTGATGGAACTGGTAAGCGATTATCCATCGCCGGCATATTGGAAGAACCTTCTCGAGGTCACCGCTTCCGAGGTCGGTCGCTCCGATCGTATGAGCTACGAGATATTCCGGTTGAAACTTGCGACGGGCGCTCTGGAAACTTCCGGCGACTACACGGAGATGGCGCAGCTCGCGATCCAGCTTGGCTTGCCCGGTGAGGCCGAGAGCATCATGGAAAAAGGCTTCGCCGCGAAAGTGCTGGGCGGCGCCAACCGGTCTCGTGAAGAGCGTTTGCTCAAAATGGCAAAGGCCCAGACTGTCCAGGACGAACCGACGCTCGGCGACAGCGCGCCGACGCCCAAGGCGAAAGCCGCGCTGGCGGAGGCTTATGCCTCCTACGGCAAAACCGGCAAGGCGGTCGCGCTCTATAGGGAAGCGCTTGCCGACTCCTTTCCTGAAGCCGACCTTGCTCGTCTCCACCTCGGTCAGGTCATGCTCGCCAAAGGCGATGCGCCAGGGGCCCGCAAAGCCTTTGCCGCCGTGAGGGACGCGAAGGTCGCGAGCATTGCAAATCTCTGGGCGGTTATCGCAAGATAAAGCAGGACGTGATTTTCAGTCTGGCGACGGACGGCGGGCGTGTTTGAAGCGGGGGCGCTTGCGCTGCGACGGCGGACGGGATCAGACTATCTTATGCGTATGCTTAAGATAAATCCGCGACGTCTATTCCGAAACCTGTTCAGAGTACCGCCATGCACATTCGATCCGGGGCCATCCGCAACACCAATGACGGCTCGGGCGGCGAGCCTTGTCTTCGGGTCGATCTGAATATCGGCAGTCTTTTTGCGCTTCCCGCTCACGCGAGCGGCCCGTCGGGCGGGGCCGGCGACCTCTATGCGGCGCTGAAGGCGGCGGGCTATGCCGGCGTTCAGCATCCAAATCCCCGCGAGGTTCTGGAACACGGCTTGCGCGCCACCGGCATGGGGCGCGTCGACAAGCCTGAAGAGGCGGAGGTGCTGGCGGCAAAGCACAAGGCCATGGGCCTCGACGCGACGACGCTTCATGTGGGCAACGGATTTGAATCCGACGAGGAGATGGACCGGCTGGCGGAGGCGGTGCTGGCCGCGTCTGTCACGCATGATTATCCGCTTTATATCGAAACGCATCGCGCCACGATCACGCAGGACATGCGCCGGACGCTCGATCTCGTCGAAAGATGGCCCGGCATTCGTTTCAACGGCGATTTTTCTCATTGGTATACGGGACAGGAGCTGACTTACGGCGATCTGGCCTGGAAGCTTGAACGGCTCGCTCCGGTTTTCGAGCGCACACGTTTCCTGCATGGCCGCATCGGCACGCCGGGGTCGATCCAGATCGACATAGAGAACCCGCCGCAGACGGAATGCATCGACCACTTCCGCGATATATGGACCCGCGCCTTTGCAGGCTTCCTGCGCACCGCAAAGCCGGGCGACTACATCGTCTTTTGTCCCGAACTTCTGCCTGCCTTCGCGCCGTTGCCCGGCGGCGGCAGACGCGCTTTCAACTATGCGCCGAGCGCGCGCGGTGCGGACGGGGAATGGATTGAGAGCGGCGACCGCTGGACGCAGGCGCTGGCCTGCACGGAGCTGGCGAGAGGCTGCTTCAATGCGGCCCGGTCCCGCATCGCCGCTGCGGAAACCCCTATTTGATGTGAATTGACAACGTTATCAATTTGTCGCTAAGACTCCTTGTCGATCCGGCCGCCAAATGGCCGGAGCCGTTTGTGTATGTGTGCGCCCAAGGCGCGGGGAGGGCCGATGGCCGAAGAAACGCTCGAAGCGCTCGGTGTGCGCCGCCATGCCCGCAATATCGATTTTCAGTGGCGCGCGCATCGTGGCCCCTTTCGCGTGTTGAGCGAGGCGGAAGCCCGGCAATATGACGAGCAAGGCTTCGTCGTTCTGAAGAACGTCATCCCGCGTCGGACGATCGAGACGCTGATCGCGGAGATCGATCCGATCGAGGCGCATGTCGAGGAATTCGTGCGCAGCCAGGCGAATGGCGAACTCAGCATCGCCAAGGCGGGCGCGATCAGCTTCACGACCCATATCGTGCGCAAATCGCAAATCCTGCGCGACTTCTGCAAATCGAAAATCTTCCGCGATCTTTGCCACGACACGCTGGGCCCGGACGTGCGGCTCTATTGGGATCAGGCGGTTTACAAAAAGCCCGATGCGGCGCGCGTCTTTCCCTGGCACCAGGACAATGGCTATGCCTATGTCGAGCCGCAGCAATATCTGACCTGCTGGGTGCCGCTCGTCGATGCGACGCTTGAAAACGGTTGCCCGTGGATCGTGCCGGGCCTGCATCGCGAAGGCACGTTCACGCATCAGGCGCGCCCCTGGGGTCTGCAATGTTTCGACATCGAGGCGAGCGACGTTCCTGAAGGGGCGGTGGCCGCGCCCGCCTCCGTCGGCGACATCGTCGTCTTCTCCTCGCTGACGCCGCACAGCACCGGTCCCAATCTGACGCAGGACGTTCGCAAGGCCTATATCGTGCAGTTCGCGCCGGACGGCGCCGACATTGTCGAGGCGGACGGCAAGCGTGTGCCCGCCAGCGACGAGGCGCGGCAATTCCCGATCATGACGCATGGCGAACCGGCCTGAAAAGGCCATGCGGCGTCTATCTCTTCAGTATGGAGCTTGAGAACATGCGGCTGTTTGCAATCGTCGCCGCGGCGGCGGCTCTTGGCGCGGCATTGGTCGCATCGGCCATGACCTGGGGAGGAGATCGCATCTTGCCGCCCGACAGTAAAATCGTAAGCGTCGAAGCCGGCGAACTTCAAGGCGTGAAGGGCGACGGCCTCACCGCCTTCAAAGGCATTCCCTATGCGGCGGCGCCCATCGGCGCCTTGCGTTGGCGCGCACCGCAACCGGCCGCGCATTGGCAGGGCGTGAAGCCCGCCAACGCCTATGGCGACGACTGCATGCAGAACCGTTTCATCTTCGACAGCGCGCCCTCGTCGCAGAAGATGAGCGAAGACTGCCTGTTCCTGAATGTCTGGACGCCGTCTCCCGACGCGGGGGCCAAGCGCCCCGTCATGGTCTGGATTCACGGTGGCGCGCTCATCACGGGATCGGGCGCGGCGCCGGTGTTCAATGGCTCGGCCTTTGCGCGCAAGGGCGTGGTGCTGGTGACGATCAATTATCGCCTCGGGCGCTTCGGCTTTTTCGCACATCCCGCACTGACGCGCGAAAACCCGCAAGGCCCGCTCGGCAACTACGGATTGATGGACCAGATCGCCGCGCTGAAATGGGTGCAGGCCAATATCGCGGGCTTCGGCGGCGATCCGGCGAATGTGACGATCTTCGGTGAATCCGCGGGCGGCTCGTCGGTCAACAATCTGATGACCTCGCCTGCTTCCGCCGGTCTCTTTGCCAAGGCGATTGTGGAATCGGGTGGCGGGCGCGAGCGGACGCCGTGGATCCATGACGGCCATCCCGAAGCCGGGCCGTCCGGCGAGGCGGCGGGCGCGAATTTCGTCAAGAGCCTCGATGTCAAAGCCGATGACGCGACGGCGCTCAGAGCGATCCCGGCGAAGGACGTGCTGGGCGATCTTCAGTTCTGGACCGACGATCCCAAGACATGGACGGGCGCGATGGTCGATGGAACCATACTGCCAAAGCCCGCCATGGCAAGTTTCGCGGAAGGCGGACAGCACAAGGTGCCTTACATCATCGGCGCCAACAGCCTCGAAATGGGCATTCCGCTCGCCAGAAGCTTTCTGGAGAAAGGCGTGAAAAAGAAAGTCGCGCAGATGGGCGACAAGGGCCGCGAACTTCTGGGGCTCTATGGCGTGTCGCCGCGCGCGGGCGGGAAAGACGGCGGCGAATTGAAGCTCGGCAAGGCCGGTGCGGAAATCGCCAGCGATGCGGCCTTCGTCGAGCCTGCGCGCAGCTTCGCATCTTTTGCGGCGAAGGCGGGGCAGCCCGCATTTCTCTATCAGTTCGGCTACGTGGCAGAGGAAAAGCGCGGCGATCTCGATGGCGCGCTTCACGCCTCCGAAGTGCCTTATGTCTTCAACACGCTCGTTTTCGTGCCGCGCGACGATTACAGCAAGGCCGATGAAGCGGTGGCTGAAAAGATGCAGGATTACTGGGTCAATTTTGCCAAGACAGGCAATCCGAACGGTGAGGGGCTGACGCCCTGGCCCGCCTATTCCCCGTCGGATGACGTGCTGCTCTCCTTCAGCGACAAGGGCGAGACAGCGGTGCGGAACTTCAACAAGGCGCGGCTGGATTTCCTGACGAAGAATGCCAAGCCTTACGGCGCCGCCGACTGATAGAGCATCGAGCCTTCGTTAAGCGCCTCGCAGCGACAATGAAGCGCCGTGGCCCGTTTCGATCGAGGAAGGTCGGAACGGGCCACGGAGACGATCTAGCCGCGTGACACCCTGATCGTCAGCAAGCCGGATTGCCCGGCCGTGACCTCGATGATCTGCGCCGTTTCGTCATGCGCGATCCGCGCGCCCTCCGCCTCGATGCTGAAGCCTTGCGCATATTGACGGCGGGGCACGAAGATTTCGCTGGCGAGGTTCGCGCGCGCCTCGATCTCGGCGATGAAAACGCCGGTCTCGCGGTCGAAGGAAACGCGCCGGAGCGCGCCGCCCGCCTTGCGGATATAGGGCCGCACGAAACCGGCAAGCGCACGGCCGCCGCTATTTATGTCATTCGGATCGAGCTGCTGGTCGCGGCTGAAGATCGAGAGGTCTTCCTGGTTCCACCCGTCGCCGATGGCCGGATCGTTGCGGTTGGAGGCGGAGTAATTCCACTGCGTCGAATTCAGCAGCAGCGCGTCGAAGGCGTTGTACATGAAGTCGAGCGCGACGATGTGCTTGTGCCACGGCGCGTCGCCATGATCGCCTGCGTGGAACGCCGCATAGGCCGCGCCTTCGTCGAGATCGAAGGGAATGCCGCATTCGCCCACCAGCGTCGGCGCGCTTCGCCCGGCATTGAGATTGTGGGCTGCGTCGCGGACAAGCGTCAGTTGCTCAACATAGCTTTTCTCGATCTCGCGCCCTTCCAGCGTCGCGCCGGAATAGGGGCTGAGATAGAGCGGATAGCCGAAGCGCTTGGTGGACAGCGTGACGAAATCGTACCAGTGGCTGGCATTGACCGCGTTTTCCGGCGTGTCGTCGGGAAAGGAATGGCCACGCATGACGGCGAAGGGATCGAGCTCGACGAAAAGCAGCCAGTCCACGGCCTCGGCGCGGATGGTGCGCGCCATCTCCTTGAAGAAGGGCGCCATGTAATCTTTGGCGACATTCACCGGCCGCCCTCCGACCGTCTGAAAGAAATCCTCGCGCAACACTTCGACGTCGCCATTATGGCTTACCCTGTAAGCGCCCGCTTTCTCGAACGGGTCGATGGCGCCGTCGAGCCAGATCGAGGCATGATCGGTGTTGGCGGTGACCTCGCGCAGAGGAACGACCGATTTCTCCGCGACGGAGAAGCCGAGATCGGGGATATCGCGCGCCACGCCGCGCGCCACGGCGAGCCCGTCGAGCGGCGACCAGGCAAGGCCAGGACGCACAGGACCCGGCTTCTCGCCCGTCCGTTTGACATGGCGATAGCTCAACTCAAGACCGATGAAACCGCTGCTCGGCTCGTTGAGCGAATCGAAGCCGATGACGTTCTGCAAATGGCTGACGCGTTTTGCGACGGCGGCGACGCTTCCGAGATAATGACGTTGCAGATAGTCCTGAACGTTCATGCCGTCGATCATGAGATCTGGGGCAAAGTCGCGCCCGGCGAAAAAGAGCGTCCACATGATGCCGTTGACGGGGAAGCGGTAGTTCTGCGCCCAGCTCATCACCGGATAATTCTCGGCCTGCCGCCCACCGCGCCCGAAATCATATTTGTGCTGCATGACGTGGGCGGCATCGGCGGCATGGAATCGTGTGAAGTCGAGCCCGACTTTTTCGAAAAGCCAGCCCGGCGCGCCGTCGCCGCCCGACATGCGGCTCCAGACGTCCTGATGAAAGTCGATGAAGACGTAAAACCCGTGATCGCCCGCGCGGGCGCAGATCGTCGCGAAATAGTCGAGATAGGCGTCGTCGAAAAGGCCGGGGCCCGCATGTTCAACCGCTTCCCATGTGGTCAGAAGGCGAATGCAGTTGAAGCCCCAGGCGGCGAGGCGCGAGAAATGCTCGTCCGCCTCATCGAGCGGAAAGGGGCGTCCGATGAATGAGGCGGTCTTGTGGTCTGAAAAATCGGTCGGATGATGCGTGCCGCCGCCCGGATAGGGCATCTTGCTGTCGCCGCCGAGATTGACGCCGCGAAGGATGACCTGCCGGCCTTGTTCGTCGATGAAGCGATCGCCCTCGATGCGAAGACGCGCAAGCGGTTTAAGTTTTGTCTCGATAGGCGAATTCATATCCGGCACGGCGATCATAATCCTTCTTCAGATGGGCTTGTTTTCAAGAGAGATGTCCGCGCGGGCGGCGATGTCGCCGAGCATCCGGCGGTGAAACGTCGCGTCGATCCGGTAGCGCCAGAGACAGAACACGGAAGCCGCGATGCCGGCGAGCGGCACCAGCGACATGATGGCCTTGATGCCGAGAATGGCGCCGGGCGTCTGCGGCTGGTTGGCGACGAAGCCGACGAAGCTCAGCATCTGGCCGAGCAGAATGGCGTTGACGCCGAGCGCGACTTTCTGCGCGAAGGCCGCGAAGCCGAAGATCTTCGCTTCCTCGCGGCTGCCGAGCTTCCATTCATTGTATTCGACCGTGTCCGGCACCATCGACCAGAACATGACGGCGTAGCTTGCCTGCCCGGCGGTGATGAACAGCATGATGAAGATGGTGACCGAGGTCGAACCGCTGGGATTGAAGAAGAACGCGACATAGCCGACGGCGGAAATGGCGCTGCCGAGCATCCAGGCGGCGCGCTTGGAGGTGCGGCGTGCGAAGAATATCCAGAACGGCAGCGTCAGAATGACGACGAGAGCGGGTAACGGCAGGGCGATGCTCAGCGAGGCCATGTCGTTGAGGCCGTATTTGAACCAGTAAAGGATGCACTTTCCGAACATGGTGAGCGCAATGGAAACGACGGTGATCGCGCCGAAGACCTGCGCCAGCGGCGGATTGTGGCGCAGCATGTTCCAGAATTTTCCGA
>DASYEM010000012.1:0-16121 GCA_036499025.1 Parvibaculum sp.
CTTCTCCCGTGGCTTCATCCTTCGAGGCTCGCCGCGATGCGGCTCGCACCTCAGGATGACGTCATTGCTGTATTGCCGTCACCCTGAGGTGCGCGCTCTTTCTTGCGCGCCTCGAAGGGCGACGGCAATACGACTGCTCAAAACTCTCCCACCGCCGCGAGCAGCCGCGCGATGTCTTGTGGCCGCGACAGGCGGTGGTCGCCGTCCTGGATCATGGTCAGCACCACGTCGTCGCTCGGCAGCCGTTCGGTCAGCGCGAAGGCGTGACGCCACGGCACATCGGGATCCTGCACGCCCTGCAGGATGCGCACCGGGCAGCCGATGTCGATGCTGCCGCCCAGGATGAGATGCTTGCGCCCCTCCTCGATCAACGCGCGCGTGATCGGATAGGGATCGCCGTATTCCGACGGGCGCAGCCAGACGCCGTCGGTTTCGATCTGGCGCTTGGCCTCGTCGGAAAACCCTTTCCACATAAGTTCCTCGGTGAAATCCGGCGCCGGCGCGATCAGCACCAGGCCCTTGAGAGGCGCGCCGCGCCGCTTGAGTTCGCGCGCCACCAGAAGCGCCATCCAGCCACCCATCGACGAGCCGATCGCAATCTGCGGACCGGGACAGAATGTATCGAACACCGCGAGGCTCTCTTCCAGCCAGCGCCCGATGGTGCCGTCGACGAACCGGCCACCGGATTCGCCGTGGCCGGAATAGTCGAACCGCACGCAGGCGCGGCCGTGCTCGGCAGCGTAGGCGTCGAGCGCCAGCGCCTTGGTCCCCTTCATGTCCGACTTGAACCCGCCCAGCCACACCAGGCCCGGCCCCGCGCCCTTGCGCGCACGGACCGCAATGCGCCGCGTGTCCGCATCCCGGCCGACGTCGAGAAAGGCCGGCGCCTCCTGCTGCTCGGCGGTGACGACATTGATCGGGCTGGTCATGGATCGAATCCCCTCCATCTTCGTTCTGTCTGCTGCCGAGGCATGAGTCCGCTTGCGGAACCGGCCCGGCGTCTTTAAGTGAGCGGCAGTGACCGAAATGCCGCGCAGCGACGGTTTCGGTTCCGATGCGGCGTCTGGCAGCTTGTATGCGGCCGCTTGTTATTGCAAAATAAGGCTTTCTTTCACAACACCGGAGACTATCCCATTCGCCGTCCCAACAGAGCCCCGCCCGTCGCCGCCAAGGATGGGCCGCGCACCAACGACGACATCCGTAATGCCCAGATTCAGTTGATCGATCAGGAAGGTACCAATCACGGTACCGTCGAAACCATGATCGCGATCAAGATGGCCGCCGAGGCCGGCATGGATCTCGTCGAAATCTCGCCGAACAACAATCCTCCCGTCTGCAAGATCATGGACTACGGGAAGTACAAGTTTCAGGCGCAGAAGAAGGCCGCGGAAGCCCGCAAGAAGCAGAAGGTCGTCGAGATCAAGGAGATCAAGCTCCGTCCGATGATCGACGATCACGACTATGACGTGAAGATGCGCGCCATGCTCCGGTTCTTCGAGGAAGGCGACAAGGTCAAGATCACGCTGCGTTATCGCGGCCGCGAAATGGCGCACCAGGAGATCGGCACCAAGCTGCTGGACAAGGTGAAGGCCGCCGTCGCAGACGTCGCCAAGGTCGAGCAGGACGCCAAGTTCGAAGGCCGTCAGGTCGTCATGGTGCTGGCGCCGCGCTAAAGCGCGCCAGCCTGCCTCCATCCGAAAATCTATCGATTGGTCGTCCCCGCGTAGGCGGGGACCCATACTCCCGGTTGATCTTGTCTGACGACAGGCCAGCGACCCTCTTTCAAAACGGCGACAGGGGTTATGGGTCCCCGCCTTCGCGGGAACGACCGAAGAGGTTTGGCCAAGCCCCCTTCCCCGTTGCCTTTCGGCCCATCCTCTGCCATAAGCCCAACCTTCATCGCCCGGCTGATTTAGGGCTGCCGTGGCGATGAGCCGTGCGGATTGGTTCCCACAAGGAATAAATCGAGCACTTTCAACGCTCTAGCGAGCATTTCAGCTGCGGTACCGCCTCTTGGGGCGGCTTTTTCCGTGGCAACAGGAGAGCCAAATGCCCAAGTTGAAGACCAAATCGGGCGCCAAAAAGCGCTTCAAAGTGACCGGGACCGGCAAGGTGGTGTCCGCCCACGCCGGCAAGCGACACGGCATGATCAAGCGGACCAAGAAGCAGATTCGTCAGCTTCGCGGGACCCGCATCCTGTTCAAGACCGACGGCGACAACATCAAGAAGTATTTCTTGCCGAACGCCTGACGGCCTGTCTGTTGCAAACCCTGCCGCGTTCGCGCGGCGTCAGTTATCCCAGTCATTTGAAGGAGATCGGTCATGTCACGCGTTAAACGCGGTGTGACGGCTCACGCCAAGCACAAGAAAGTCTACAAGATCACCAAGGGTTTTTCCGGCCGCCGGAAGAACACCATTCGCGCCGCCAAGGCTGCCGCCGACAAGGCCGGCCAGTACGCCTTCCGCGATCGCAAGCGCAAGAAGCGCACCTTCCGCGCGCTCTGGATCCAGCGCCTCAACGCCGCCGTGCGGCCGCTCGGCATGACCTACAGCGTGTTCATCAACGGCCTTGCCAAGTCCGGCATCACCGTCGACCGCAAGGTGCTGTCGGACCTCGCGATCCACGAGCCGGCTGCGTTCCAGGCGATCGCCGAGAAGGCCAAGGCCGCCCTCGCGGCCTGATCGAATCTGCCCGGCTTCGACTGCTAATACCGTCATGGCCGGGCTTGTCCCGGCCATCTACGTCTGTTGGCCGTCGATATGTTTCAAGACGTGGATGCCCGGATCAAGTCCGGGCATGACGCTGTGCAGGTGATGGTCGCGCATGTCCAATCTCGAAACGCTTCAATCCGAAATTCTCACTCAGATCGCCGCCGCTTCCGATGAAGCAGCGCTGGAAGCGGTGCGCGTCTCGGCGCTCGGCAAGAAGGGCTCGATCTCGGCGCTGCTCGCCACCCTCGGCAAGATGTCGCCGGACGAGCGCAAGACCGAAGGCGCGAAGATCAATCTCGCCAAGGATGCGGTGACGCAGGCGCTGACCGCGCGCCGCGACGTGCTCAAGAACGCCGCGCTCGATGCGCGCCTCGCCTCCGAGACCATCGACGTCACGCTGCCGCTGCGCGACACGCCGGCCGATGCCGGCCGCATTCATCCGCTCAGCCAGGTGTGGGACGAGCTCACCGCCATCTTCGCCGACATGGGTTTCGCCGTGGCTGAAGGTCCGGACATCGAGACCGACGACTACAACTTCACAAAACTGAATTTCCCGGAAGGCCATCCGGCGCGCGAGATGCACGACACCTTCTTCTTCAATCCGAAGGAGGACGGTTCGCGACTTCTGTTGAGGACTCACACCTCGCCGGTGCAGGTGCGCACCATGCTGAGCCAGCAGCCGCCGATCCGCGTCATCTGCCCGGGCCGCACCTATCGCATCGATTCCGACGCGACCCACACGCCGCAATTCCATCAGGTCGAAGGCCTCGTCATCGACAAGAGCGCGCATCTCGGCCACCTCAAGTGGATCCTGCACGAATTCTGCAAGGCGTTCTTCGAGGTCGACAACATCAACATGCGCTTCCGGCCGTCGTTCTTTCCGTTCACGGAGCCGTCGCTCGAAGTCGACATCCAGTGCCGCCGCGACAAAGGCGAGATTCGTTTCGGCGAAGGCGAGGACTGGCTGGAGATTCTCGGCTGCGGCATGGTGCACCCCAACGTGCTGCGCGCCTGCGGCATCGATCCCGACGTCTATCAAGGCTTTGCCTGGGGCATGGGCATCGATCGCATCGCGATGTTGAAATACGGCATCGCCGACCTGCGCCAACTGTTCGAAGGCGACGTGCGCTGGCTCAACCACTACGGCTTCAAGCCACTCGACATCCCGACGCTCGCAGGGGGACTCAGTTCGTGAACGCCGCTTGCACTTCCGATATGTCGCGCGCGCTTTCTGTTCCCTCCCCCCTTGTGGGGGAGGGCCAGGGTGGGGGGTCTTCTTCGAAGACTTTTTCTCGCGTACCCCCAATCCAACCTCCCCCTCAAGGGGGAAGGACTAGAAAGCCGGGTGTCGGACAAGCTGTCCCCCTTGCGTCCCTCCAGCCTTCAGATATGAGTGAGCGAGCCCGAACCCGAGCACGCCATCATGTCGCTCTCCATCCGCCTGTCGATCTTCTACGCGTCGCTCTGTCTCTTCTCGGGCGTGCAGCTGCCATTCTTTCCGGTCTGGCTGAAATCCAAGGGGCTCGGCCCGCAGGAAATCTCCTTCATTATCGCGGCGACCATGTTTCTGCGCATCGCGGCGGCGCCCATTTTCGCCTTTGTCGCGGACCGGCTCGATGATCGTCGTCGCGTTGTCATCAGCCTTGCCTGGGTCTCGTTGCTCACCGTCTGCCTCTATCTCGTCACGTCGGGCTTCTGGCAAATCTTCCTTGTCACGCTTGTGTTGATGTCGCTCTGGCCGTCGATCTCGCCGCTTATCGATACCATCGCCATGAAGGCCGCCCGCGATCAGGGCGTCGATTATGGCCGCGTCCGCCTCTGGTGTTCGATCACCTTCATCGCGGGCAGTTCCGGCACCGGCTGGCTTCTTGGCTTCAGCCAGCCTTCGATCATCGCCTTTTGTCTGATCGGCGCGATTGCCGTCAATCTCATGGGCGCCTATCTGCTGGCGCCCGAACTCCCTTCGCGCAAAGGCCCGCCACGCAGCGGCATGTTGCTCAAGGGAACGCTCGACATCGTGCGCCAACCGGTCTTCATGCTGGGCATCACGGTCGCCAGCATCATCCAGTCGGGCCATGCGGTTTATTACGCTTTCGGTACGTTGAACTGGCAGAAGCTCGGCTACAGCGACAGCACCATCGGCGCGCTCTGGGGTGTCGGCATCGTTGCTGAAATCATGCTCTTTGCCTTTTCGGGCCCGGTCATCGCCCGTTTCGGCGCGACCCGGCTATTGACGGTCGGCGCGGCGGCTGCGGTCTTTCGCTGGGGGATCACGGCGTTGAGCCCGCCGCTCTGGATATTGTTCCCGCTCCAGACGCTCCATGCGCTCACCTATTGCGCGGCTCATCTCGGGGCGTTGCATTTCATCACCATCGCCACGCCGCGCTCTCTCGCCGCAACCGGCCAGAGCCTCTACGCTTCCCTCTCGGCAGGCGTTATCATGGGCGGCATGACGCTCGCCGCTGGCGCGCTCTATCAGACCTATGGCCCTCATGCCTATTTCCTCTCGGCAGGAGCGGGCGTGGTGGCGTTTTTCGGAACGCTGATGCTTGGCGCGCGCTGGAGTGGCGGCACGTTGCTTGACGATGAAGGAGAAGACGATGGCCATCGAAGTCATTCCAACGGGAACGGCGCTGGGTGCTGAGGTTCGCGGGCTCGACCTGACGCGGCCGCTCTCGCTCGAGACGTTCGACGCCATCCAGCAGGCCTGGTACGACCACATGGTTCTGCTGTTTCGCGGCCAAAAACTTTCCGACGACGATCTCATCGCTTTCTCGCAGCATTTCGGCGCGCTCGACATCGCGCCCGCCAGCGGCACCGACATGGCAGGCGCGCAAGAAAAGTCGCGGCCCGAAATCTGGATCATTTCCAACGTCGTCGAAAATGGAAAGCCCATCGGCGCGCTGGGCGACAAGGAAGCCGAGTGGCACACCGACATGTCCTATGTCGAGGAGCCGCCGATGGCGAGCGTGCTGCATTCGCTGGAAATTCCGGCCAAGGGCGGCGATACGAGTTTCGCCAATATGTACAAGGCGCTTGAAACGCTGCCTGCCGATCTTCGCCGCGAGATCGAAGGCCGCATGTGCAATCACGACAGCAGCACGACGAGCGTCGGCGAGTTGCGCGCAGGGGCGGGCGCCGTTCTCGATGTGCGCGTCGCGCCGGGCGCAAAGCATCCAATGATCCGCACGCATCCGGCGACGGGCGGCAAGGCGCTTTATCTCGGACGTCGCCTCAACGCCTATATTCCCGGCCTTGAACTCGACGCCAGCGAGAAACTTCTCGACGCGCTCTGGGCCCATTGCACGAAACCGGAATTTGCCTGGACGCATCGCTGGCGCGTCGGCGATCTTCTGATCTGGGACAACCGCGCCGCCATCCATCGCCGCGACAGCTTCAATGGCTCGGAACGGCGCGTCATGCACCGGACCCAAATCAAGGGGGATCGTCCTAGGTAAGCAGATATTTTTCACTCCCCCTTGTGGGGAGGTCGGTCCGCGTAGCGGGCAAAGGCGATCCGACCTACCCACGAGGGGAGGTGAAGGTTTGATTCCGTACCCACAGACGCTGCGTCAAACGCATCCTGTTTGACAAAACGCCCTCCGCATTGAGTTATTGCAGCAACGAAACTCAATAACTGGAGGAAATCCCATGCGCGCATTGGAGCTGCAAGCCGTCGGCATCGAAAATCTGAAGCTTGTCGACCGCGCCGTGCCCAAGGCAGGCCCCGGCGAAGTCATTGTCCGGCTCAAGGCCGCTTCGCTCAATTACCGCGATCTCGCCACCGTCAAATATATGGGCGGCAAGATGCCGTTCGTCCCGCTGTCGGACGGCTCGGGCGAAATCACGGAAATCGGCGCCGGCGTCACGCGCGTCAAGGTCGGCGACAAAGTCGCGCCGAGCTTTTTCCCGCACTGGATTTCCGGCGACCCGAAGCCCGAGCTGCTGCCCGCACTGGGCGGACCTTATGACGGTTGCGCGTCCGACTATCTGAAAGTCAGCGCCGAGGGCGTCACCATCGCGCCGAAAAATCTCAGCCATGAAGAAGTGGCGACGCTGCCTTGCGCGGCGCTCACCGCATGGCGCGGCCTCTTCGTCGAAGGCCGTCTGAAAGCGGGCGACACGGTGCTGGTGCAGGGCACCGGCGGCGTGTCGATCTTCGCGTTGCAATTTGCCAAGATGGCCGGTGCGCGCGTCATCGTCACATCGTCGTCAGATGAAAAGCTCGAACGCGCGAAGAAGCTCGGCGCCGACGATTTCATCAACTACAAGAATACGCCGGACTGGGAAAAGGAAGCCCGCAAACTCACGGACGGTCGCGGCGTCGATCACGTCATCGAAGTCGGTGGTGCGGACACTTTCCCGCGTTCGATCATGGCCGTGCGCCTCGGCGGCCATATCGCCGTCATCGGTCTTCTGTCCGGCATGACGAAAGACGTCAACGTCGCGGCGATCTTTTCGCAGAACGTCAAGATCAGCGGCGTCACGGTGGGCTCGCGCGCCCATGTCGAGGATATGTTCCGCGCCATCGAGCAGAACGACATTCATCCCGTCATCGACAAGCGCTTCTCGCTTGAGCAGGCACAAGACGCATTCCATCTGATGGACGGCGCTTCGCATTTCGGAAAAATCGTTCTGAATATCGCCTGAGCGCGGCGACTACTTGTTGGGATCGGCGCTGAAGGTTGCGCTCTTGCCCGGCGCGTCATCGCGCAACTGGACTTCCGATCCGTCATGGAGTGAGCGGGCCGCCGTCACGGCGGCCTGCGTCGCTTCCTTCGGGAAGAAAGTATAGGAAACGGTGATCGCGCGGATGCCGCTCGTCTCCTGATCCTTCAACATGTCCTTGTCGAGATAGAAAACGACCGGCATGCGCGCCGTTTCACCGGGCTTCAGTTTTTCCTCGGTGAAGCAGAAGCATTGCGTCTTCATGAAGTAGTAGCCGGCCGGGTCTGGCGTCACATTATAGATGGCGCGCGCCACCTCGACGTCTTTCGAGCGGTTCACGGCCCTGAAATAGACGGTCGTCGGCTCGCCTATATGCGTTTCGACGACCGATTTTTCCGGCATGAATTCCCAGTCGAGGCCGGGCATCACATTCGTGTCGAGGCGCACTGAAATGGCGGGGCCGATGTCGCCGGGCGTCGCGTCGATCGGGCGGTGGAGCGCCATATGTCCCTCATAGCCCGTCGAATTGCTGAACCAGTGATAGATCGTCGGCGAAAAGACGACGCCGACAATCACCAGCAGGAGACAGGCGAGGGATGCCACGAGAGATAAATTTCTGCCGGTCATGGAACGCTCTCTATCCCCACAGCGCGCTCTTTGCAGGCAGCATCAGGCTTCCCTCGAATTCGATCCCATGTTCGCGATCTTTCGCCAGCAGCAGCGGCCCGTCGAGATCGACGAATTCCGCGCCCTGCGCGATCAGCATGGCGGGCGCCATGGCGAGCGATGTCGCCACCATGCAGCCGACCATCACTTTCAGGTTCCGCCGCCGGGCGCAACGCACCACGGAGAGTGCCTCGGTCAGCCCGCCGGTCTTGTCGAGCTTCACATTGATATATTGATAGAGCCCGGCGAGCCGCGTGATGCCTTCCAGCCCATGCGCGCTTTCATCGGCGCAAAGCGGAATGGGGCAGGCGAGGCCGCGCAGCGCCTCATCCTCTTTCGCAGGCAGCGGCTGTTCGATCAGTGCGACGCCGAATTTCGCAAGCTCGGTGGCCATCGGCACGACGTCGGCGGCTTTCCAGCCTTCATTCGCATCGACGATCAGCGTCGCATTCGGCGCGCCTTCGCGCACGGCGGCGACGCGGGCGATGTCGTCGCCTGTTCCGCCGAGCTTCAGTTTGAGGAGCGGCCGGGCCGCCGCTTTCCGCGCTGCCTCGCGCATCGCTCCGGGCTCGCCGAGGCTCAGCGTATAAGCGGTGGTCAGCGCCTGCGGTTCGGGCAGGCTGGCGAGTTTCCACACCGGGATGCCGCGCTGCTTGGCTTCCAGATCCCAGAGCGCGCAATCGATGGCGTTGCGGCCCGCGCCGCGCGTCATCACCGGATGGAGTTCGTCGCGCGTCAGTCCGTCAGCCAGCGCCCTGCCGATTGTTTTAATCGAGGCGACGACGTCCTTGACCGTCTCGCCATAACGTCCATAAGGCACGCATTCGCCGCGTCCGATGGCACCGTCCTCGCGGATGGTGACGGTGACGACTTCAGCTTCGGTCTTCGATCCGCGCGAAATGGTAAAGGCCCCGGCGATCGGCCAGGTTTCGACATCGACGGAAATTTCACGCATTTGGGGCCTCGCTCGAACTCGGCGCGATGATGCCGTGCATGGCCATAACCGCCAAGCGAAAACCATGGCTAACGGATCAGATACGTCCCGCGAACCACGAACCGTTCCAGTGCTCGCCGGGCGAGTTCGTCTCATATTGGGTAATGCGCGCTTCATAGAAATCGTAAAGCGTCGGGATCGCGCCGTTGAGTTTGCGGCATTCGGAGATGGCGCGGCGCGCATCCGCCCAGCGCTGGTTGCGATAGGCCGAGAAGATCAGCGCATGGGCTTCCTGCAATGCGCGGAATTTCGGATTGGCGCGCATGATCGGATCGCCGAGCAGGGCGAAGACGCGGCGGCCTTCCGGGTGCCGCGGCGTCGAGATCAGGTCTATTTCGAGCAGCGCATAGCGGTCGCCGATAACGCGCTGCGTGCCTTCGCCGACGATGATGGCGGGACCATAATTGCGTGCATTGCGTTGCAGATGCGCGCCGAAGCTCACAGGCTCGCCCAGCACGCCGTAATCGAAGCGCAGAATCGCGCCCATGTTGCCGGTGATCGCCATGCCGCTGTCGATGCCGATGGAAAGGCTCAGCGGCACATGGCTCAGATGCTGGCGCAGCGCATCCGTTTCGAGGAATTCGTTCAGCGCTTCCAGATTCTCGACCATGCGCAGCGCCGCGTCGCAGCCCTTGGAGGCGTGATCTGAAACGTCAAAAGGCGCGTTCCACACCGCAAACATCGTGTCGCCCACGGTCCGGTCGACCATGCCGTTGCGGTCCTGCACGATCTTGGTCATCGGCGAGAAGAAGCGATTGAGAATATCGGCATAAGCCTTCGGGTCTTCGAGATAGCGGTCGGCGATGATGTTGAAGCCGCGCAGGCCGACGACGACCGACGTCACGGGCTTCAGATTGCCTTCTGCTTGAATGAGCTTGGGATGTGCGTGCATCTTCGCCAGCCCGCCGGAAGACAGGCGGCGCGAAAACTGGGCGTCGATGAAGCGCGTCTGTTCTTCCGAATGCAGACGGCGCATCAGTGCGCAGGTGAAGCTCGCGATGACCAGCGTGACGCTGCCGAGCGCGGGATCGATCATCCAGCGATGCGTCTGGAACGCCCACCATGAGGTATAGGCCGCGCCGCCGATCAGCAACAACGTGAAGATGAAGCTCCAACGGAAACGGAAACGGCCGACGACGAGGATGACCAGCATGCCGCCGACGAAGATGAAAAGCTGTTCGGCAATCGGCGCCCAGCCCGGCGTGACCAGGAACGCGCCTTCGAGGATCTGGTCGATGGCGTTGGCGGCGATCGCGCCGGACGGTAGACGGACGCCTGCCGGGGTGTCGTAAAACCGCTCGGTGCCGTTCGCCGAGACGCCGATCACGGCGATCTTGTTTTCGAGCGATGGAATGCCGGCCGTCTTGCCGATCAGGTCCACTGCCGAAACCGAAGCCCGGGTTTCCGGTCCGCCGAAATAAAGGCGCAGGCAACCTGTCGGGCTCGTCAGCGCGACGAGATCGGCATTGCTGATGTCGATGCGCTCGATGCCCGGCTCCATGCCGATGGCAAAGCCACTGCTCGGCTCGGCCACGTTGACGCGGTAGCCGGTGCCGCCGCGATAAACGCGCAACGCTTCCAGCACATTGGAGGGATAAAGCGTGCCGCCGAGATTGACGACCATCGGCAGGCCGCGCACGGCGGCGCCGGGCGTGCGGTCGGGCAGGGTGGCGCCATTGCCCTTCGCCGCCGCCTCGAATGTGTCGAGGCTCGGACGCCAGAGCGGATAGTTCGTCGCATAGTGGCGGGCGTCGCTGCCTTCCGAGGCGACGAAGTCCTTGCCTTCGGGCACACGCTGTGGACCGACAGAAGGTTTGCCGGGCACGAAGGAGAGGACAGAGGATGTCGCCTGAAGCAACGCCGCGAATTCCTTGTCATAGTCCGGCAATTCGGAAAGTCCGGTCTGCAATCCGTAGGCGGAAGGCAAATGGTCGAGCGGTCCCCAGAGTTCCAGCAACTCGTCGCGCGCCGTCGGGTCGCTTTCAGACAGAGACATGTCGAGCACGATGGTCCGCGCGCCCGCATCGCGGACGGCGGCGACAAGATCGAGGAGACGTTTGCGCGGCCAGGGCCATGCGCCATAGCGCTCGGCGCTCGCGGCGCCGATATCGACATAGACGGCGCGGGGGCCGTCAGCGCCCACCTTGCGCGGCTCGATACGCTGATAAAGATCGAAAACCTGATTTTGCAGTCCGGTTGCGAGGCCGCCGACGTCGTAAATCGACAAGGCGAGGCCCACCAGCAGGACAAGTCCCGGGAGGATGGCCGATAGCCTGCGGAAAACCGGTGTCGAATTCATCTTGTCTCGCGCCGTTTCCCAAAAATGGGATTCCGGCTGCCCCTATTCTGAACGCTTGGCACCCAATTGTCCTGTAAAGGGACAATGACGGCTGCTGCTCCCTACAGATTGCAGCTTTCGTTCCAGACGAAGCGAGGCGGGAGAGGGGCAGCTTATTTCTTGATGCCATCGAAACGGCGGCGGGCGGCGGCGAAGGCGTTTACGTTCTTCTGCGCCCAGATGGTCATCTGATCGACCAGGACGAAAAGATCGCGCCCGAGTTCGCTCAACTCATATTCGACGCGCGGCGGCACCTGCGGAAAGATTTTGCGGTGAACGAAACCATTGCGCTCCAGATAGCGAAGGGTCTGGGTCAGCACCTTCTGGGTGATGCCGTCCACCGCGTTCAATACCTGGGTGAAGCGCATGGGTTCCTTCGCCGCAGCCAGCTCGCAAACAACCCACAGCGACCACTTCCCCGAGACCTGACTCAACACGTCGCGGATGAGCATGTCCTGCTCGTCGGTCTTGGCACGTCCCATCTCGTTCTCTCCCTCAGTATCCTTTTGGTTCGTATAGATACAAAAGGTGCCTTCTTCCAAAATGATACTAGCACTGATTAGCTCTGCGCAGCACGCAAAGGGAGCGTGATCCGACAGGGAGGAAATTTGGATGACGACGCAAACGATCGATCCGCAAAGGGATAGCGTCATGTTCGGGGCGCGCTCGCCCTATCTGTGGTTGGGCGTTGGCGCGCTCCTCTGGTTCTTCGCGGGCGGCGGCCGTTGGGACCTGCCATTGGCGGCGTGGCTGTTTTCCGTATTTCTGCTGCGGTTCTCGCGGATGAGCCGTCCGCTCGTCGCCATCGGATCGGTGTGGCTGGTTTCCATCGCCGCCGCCCAATTCTGGCTTTGGCAAATGGCGGCGCCGATACAGGCATCGACTATCGCCGCCGGCGTCCTTTTCGGCACCGTATATGCCTTGTCCTACGTGCTGGATCGTCTGTTCGTGCGGCACCTGAATACGGTCGCGGGGTTGTTCCTGTTTCCGGCGGCGCTGGTGGTTTGCGAATTTCTGATGGGTGTCTTCAGTCCCTTCGGCGCCGGTTACGGTTTGCGCGCCGTCACCCAGCACGCCAACCTGCCGCTGCTCCAGATAACCTCGGTGACGGGGCCTTACGGCATCGGCTTTCTCATCGGCTGGTTCGCCACCGTCGCGAACTGGGTGTGGGAAAATCCGTCCGCATGGCGCAAGAGCCGTATCGTCTGGACTTATGCGGCTGTGCTCGCCGTTGTGCTCCTCGGCGGCGGTGCGCGGCTCGCTTTCTTTCCCTCCCACGGGGACACCGTGAGCGTCGCCGGCATCAGCCCGAGCATGACGGTGATCGCCGACGCGCAGCGAAAGATCGGCGGCGACCTGCCGCCATATATGCAGCTCGTGCCTCACGGCGATCCGGCGCAGGTGAGGGCGGCCTTCGGTCTCGTGAACGGCGAACTCCTCGCCAATACGCGCCGCGCGGCTGAGGCCGGTGCGAAGATCGTCTTCTGGTCTGAAAACGCCGCCGTGCTGCTTGGCGGAGACGAGGCCGCGTTTCTCGCCGAAGCCTCGGCGGTCGCACGGCAGGAGCGCATTTATCTCAATCTCGGCGAGCACATCTATCTGTCGAAGGCGCCTTACGGCCGCGACCAGACGCGGCTGATCGGGCCCGATGGCAAACTCTTGTGGACCTATCAAAAGGCGCATCCAATTCCGGGGCTGGAGACGTACATACCCGGCGAGAGAAAGGCGGCTGTCGTTGAAACGCCATATGGACGGCTCGCCAACGTCATCTGCTATGACGCCGACTTTCCCGCGATGATGGGAGCGGAGGCCGACATCATGCTGGTGCCGGGCGGCGACTGGCCGGAGATGGGGCGCGTTCACACTCTGGGCATGGCCCGTCTGCGCGCCATCGAAAACGGCTATGCGCTGGTCCGGCAGGATTTCAACGGTCTGTCGGCGGGGTTCGACCGTCAGGGCCATGTCCTTGCCGCGCAAGACACGACGGGCCCGGCTCATCACATCATGATCGTCGATGTGCCGGTGCGGGGCTCCGCGACCGTCTACCGTTCGATCGGGGACGTATTCGCCTGGGCTTGCGTTGCGGGCACGCTTTTGTTGAGCGGCATGGGAATTTTCAACCGGCGGTCTTGCGTCCGGTGAGTTTGGGCGCCTCCCGGCTTTGCCCGGGAGGCGCTTTCAAACGCGTCGCAATCGAAGCGGAGCGGCTCTTTACTTTTTGTGTCCCGTCGCCGTTTCGAGATAAGCGAGCAGGTTCTGGCGATCTTCGGGTTTCTTCAGGCCGGGGAAGGACATGAAGGTGCCGGGCACCATCGCCTGCGGCTTTTCGAGATATTTAAAGAGCGTTTCCTCGTTCCATTTGGCGCCGGTCGCGGCTTCCTTTTTCATGGCCGGGGAATAATTGTAGCCGGGCTTGGCGGCGATGCCGCGATCCATGACGTTGTGCAGATTCGGGCCGACGCGGTCGGGCCCGCCTTCTTCGACCGTATGACAGGCCTGGCACTTCTTGAAGATTTTCTCGCCCTTGGCCGCGTCGCCGCCTTCCCAATCCGCGGCGAACGCCATGCTCGAGATGGAGACGGCAATCGCGAGCGCCGCCGCGCCCTTCACAACTGAATTCATGGAACTTTTCCTCCGATTTTATTCTGCCTGCGCATCGTCCGGGCGCTTCGCCACGGCTGGCTTTCACGCAGGCTGCCAAGCTAGACTACGCTCCACCGGAGGTCAGAGCCCCCGCGTCAAACTGGCGCGGTTGTGGGCGGAGGCGGGCCCCGGCCCGCGAGGAGGCACGTTGGCTGAGGCAAGCTACAAGGTCGAGACGCAAGGCAAGGTCCTGCGGCTCCGCGCCGAAGGCGACTGGTCCGTCAATTCCGTCATGAAGCTCGACGACGGCTTGCGGCAACTGGCCGACAAGGGCGCGGCGGCGAGCGAAGCGGTTTTCGACATGGGCAAGGTCACACGGCTCGACACGTCGGGCGCATGGGTGCTCGACCGCACGGCCGTGGCCTTTGAAGAGAAGGGCCTCACCGCGCGCTATGAAGGCTTGCGCGAAGAACATCGCGTCCTGCTCGACAAGGTGGGCGGGCTCGAATGCCCCAAGCCGCCGCGCGCGCAGAAGGCTCGCACCACCATCGAGATCGTCGAGCGCATCGGCGCCGGCGTCAGTGGCATCTGGGATCAGGCGGTCGTCAGCGTTGCTTTTCTCGGCGAGGTCATGCGGACGCTCGGCGCGGCGATCCGCGACCCCCGCCGCTTGCGTCTCATTCCGCTCGTACATCACATGGAGAAGGCGGGCTTCGACGCCTTGCCGCTCGTCTGCCTGCTCACCTTCCTCATCGGCGCGGTCATCGCGCAGCAGGGGGCGTCGCAGCTGCAGAAATTCGGCGCCGACGTTTTCACCGTCAATCTCATCACCATCGTTTTCCTGCGCGAAGTCGGGTTGCTGCTCACCGCCATCATCGTCGCCGGCCGTTCGGGCAGCGCCTTCACCGCCGAAATCGGCTCGATGAAGATGCGCGAGGAAATCGACGCCATGCGCACCCTCGGCCTCGACCCGATGGAGATGCTGGTTCTGCCGCGTGTGCTGGCGCTCATCATCGTGCTGCCGCTCCTCACCTTCGTCGCAGACATCATGGGCCTGATCGGCGGCGGCGTCGTCGCGCTGACGCAGCTCAACATGGCGCCGATGGTTTATATCGAGCGCCTGCGCGACGCCGCCGTCTTCTGGACCTTCGGCGTCGGTCTGTTGAAAGCGCCGTTCATGGCGCTTGCCATCGGCCTCATCGGCTGCCGCTCCGGCCTCGACGTGACGGGCAGCGCCGAATCCGTCGGCTCGCAGACGACGCGCTCTGTCGTCCGCTCCATCTTCCTCGTCATCATTCTCGATGCGATCTTCGCCATGTTCTTCACAGCGGTCGGAATCTGAGCATGGCAGAGTCCGACGCGATCATCGAAGTGAAGGGGTTGAAGAACCAGTTCGAGGATCATGTGGTCCACGAGCATCTCGACCTCACCGTGAAGCGCGGCGAGGTGCTCGGCATCGTCGGCGGCTCCGGCACCGGCAAGTCCGTTCTGCTGCGCTCCATTGTCGGCCTCAAGACGCCCGATGCGGGCGGCGTCCATGTCTTCGGCGTCGATCTCACCAAGCTCAATGACGACGAGCGCCGCATCTACGAACGCCGCTGGGGCGTGCTGTTTCAGGAAGGTGCGCTCTTCTCCGCGCTCACCGTCGCCGAAAACATTCAGGTGCCTTATCGCGAGCATCTGCATATGGGGCAGGAGCTGATGGACGAGTTGGCGACCGTCAAGATCTCGATGGTCGGCTTGCGTCCCGGCGCGGCGAAGCTCTACCCCTCGGAGCTTTCAGGCGGCATGAAGAAGCGGGCAGGGCTTGCCCGCGCGCTGGCGCAGGACCCGGAAATTCTTTTCCTCGACGAACCCACAGCCGGTCTCGATCCCATCGGCGCGGCCGCCTTCGACGAGCTCATCAACGACCTGAAGAAAACGCTGGGCCTCACCGTCTTCATGGTGACCCATGATCTCGATACGCTTTACGCCACCTGCGACCGCATCGCGGTGCTGGCCGAGAAGCGTGTTATTCTTATCGGCACAATGGACGACATGCTCGCCAGCGATCATCCCTGGGTGCGCGAATATTTTCACGGACCGCGGGCGCGCGCGGCTGCCATAGGCAAGTAGGCCCATCATGGAAATCAAATCGAACAACGTATTGATCGGCTTCTC